>DQSP01000262.1 GCA_015663215.1 Sulfurimonas sp. | reverse complement strand
TTCTTTTTGGTTGGGCAAAACCTGCACCTATCAACACAGCAACAGTCATACGAAATGGTGGTTACAACGCAGCGATGCAGGTAGACCTAGCGGGTATAGTATATAACTTCACTATGGCTGCATTTGCTTCGATAGCTATAGTTGCCATGAGTCAACCCACAACGGCTGACTCATTAGTGTACATCTTTGCATATATGTTTGTGTTTCAACTACTTGTTATAAACGTAGTACTTGGAGTTTTTAACCTTCTCCCTGTTCCTCAGTTTGATGGTGCACACTTTTTAATGCATCTTGCGTTAAAATACAAGATAAACACAATCGCAGAGTTTTTTTATAAAAATGAGCGTTATGGAATTTTTGTAGTTCTTATTATTTTAATGACACCACTCAAGGACTATGTCCTATTTTTACCAGTTCAAACCATTCTTGGTTTACTACTTTCTTAGGAGAAAAGATGAAGTTTTTTGTTGCAACAGATCATGCAGGAATAGAGTTAAAAGATTATACAGTAGAGTTACTTCGTGCTAAAGGGCATGAAGTTGAAGATATGGGTCCTTACTCTAAAGACAGAGTGGATTATCCTGATTATGCGCATAAAGTAGCCTCTGCTATTTTAGCCAACCCTGATGCTCACGGTATTTTAATCTGTGGAAGCGGAATAGGTATGAGTATGGCTGCAAATCGTCATGAAGGCATCCGTGCAGCACTTTGCCATGATGCTTATACTGCAACTGTAGCACGTGGACACAATGATGCAAATATCTTATGTTTTGGCGAACGAATAGTTGGTAAAGGTGTGGCTGAGTCAATTCTCGATGCTTGGATTGCAGGTAGTTTTGATGGTGGCCGCCATACAGGTCGAGTCGAGAAAATAGAACTTTAATAGTTATAAAAAAGAGGAGCGCTAATGTTTTGGGAATGGTCATTACTTACAATACTTTCTATAATTTGTGTATATCTTTTTGTAAAGATGTACTACTTTAAAAGTATCACAAACAAAGAACAACGCAGTAACGACTTGATGAAACTTACCCTTCATGAAGCCGAGATACTTATACGAAAGTACCAGATCCAACTCCAACGTGCTCTTGGAAATGTTGATATACTGAGTGAAGAACTCACAAAACTCAGAAATGAGCTCAAAGTTCTCAAAGGTAGAAATTCAAAACATAGACAAGAAACAGACAGACTAAACGGTAAAATAAAAGCTCTTGAGAGCAGAATAGATGCACTACTCTAAGGAAATAAATATGACACTCAGCAATACAGAAAGAAAAATAATAGAAGACTCAATAAGGGACATCAAAGACTTTCCAAAAGAGGGAATAGTTTTTAAAGACATCACAACACTACTCAATAATGCAGAAGCTTATGGTGTTTTAATGAACCATCTTTATCAGCGTTATAAAGAGTACGACTTAGAATATATAGCAGGGATTGATGCTCGTGGTTTTATCTTCGGTGCTGCACTAGCACAGATGTTAAAAATTGGCTTCGTTCCCATTCGTAAAAAAGGGAAACTTCCATACACTACTTACACTCAGAAGTATGCTCTTGAATACGGAACAGATGAGATAGAAGTTCACATAGATGCTTTTGGTGAAGAAAAAGGTGCAAGAGTTCTCATCATAGATGACCTCATAGCAACAGGTGGTACAGCAAACGCAGCCGCTACACTTGTAAACCAGACAGGTGCAAACTGTGTTGAGTGTTGTTTTGTTATAGGTCTTGCTTTTTTAGATGGTATCAAAAAACTTGAAGAAAAAACTACTGTTTATTCACTTATAGAGGTTAATTAATGTATATTCCAAGTAAATCAAAATACGATCCAGATGAAAATGGACACTTCGGAATCTTCGGTGGACGTTATGTTCCTGAAACACTTATGCCTGCCCTACTTCGCCTTAAAGATGAGTACGAAAAAATTCGTTTTGATGAAGATTTTTGGAAAGAGGTTCATTACTACTTAACTGACTATGTTGGTCGCCCCTCTCCTCTTTACTATGCTGAAAATATTTCTAAAGAGTTAGGTGCGAAGATCTACCTTAAACGCGAAGACTTAAACCATACAGGTGCACATAAAGTAAATAATGTTATTGCTCAAGGACTTATGGCTAAACGCCTTGGTTACAAAAAAATCATCGCTGAGACTGGTGCCGGACAACATGGTGTGGCTACTGCTACTATTTGTGCACTTCTTGGTTTAGAGTGTGAAATATTTATGGGTGCTAAAGATGTTGAGCGTCAAGAGTTAAATGTATTTCGTATGAAACTACTTGGTGCTAAAGTAAACTCGGTAGAGAGTGGTTCTCGTACTCTTAAAGATGCTATGAATGATGCAATTCGTCACTGGGTGACAAATGCTCGTGACACTTTTTACATCATCGGTACTGTTGCTGGTCCACACCCCTATCCTATGATGGTTAGAGATTTTCAAGCTATCATAGGTTGGGAAGCTCGTCAACAGATTCTTGAAAAAGAGAATCGTTTACCAGACCATGTTATCGCATGTATTGGTGGTGGTTCAAATGCCATTGGTATGTTTCAGCACTTTTTAGAAGATGAGGGTGTTGAGTGTATCGGTGTAGAAGCTGGTGGACTTGGTTTAGATACCGATAAACATGGTTGCTCACTAGAAAAAGGTCGTCCAGGTGTACTTCATGGTCAGATGTCTTACTTACTCCAAGATGAAGATGGTCAGATACTAGAAGCTCATTCTATATCTGCAGGACTAGACTACCCTGGAATTGGACCTGAGCATGCTTTTCATAAAGAAAATGAGAGTGTTAGTTATGGTAATGCAACCGACCAAGAAGCACTTGATGCATTTGTATGGTTAAGCCAAAAAGAGGGAATCATTCCTGCGTTTGAATCTTCTCATGCAGTAGCATACCTTAAAAAACTACCAAATATTAAAGATAAACTTATCATCGTAAACCTCAGTGGACGCGGAGATAAAGATATGATTCAAGCTAAAGATTTACTTCACTTTGACTAGACAACTTCAATACGTCCATAGCTTTGTTTCTTTGCCTCTTTTAGAGCATATTGTACACGACTCATAAGCTCTTCAACATCATCACCTTCAATAAACTGGGTAATACCAAAAGCCTTAAGAGGTTTAGTTCCTCTCACTACTTCTATCTTTGAAAGTGTTTCGTTAATTTTTTGAACAATAGTACGAGAATTTTTAGTATCTGTATTTGTCAAAAGTATGATAAACTCTGAACCAACCCAATGTGCTAGAGCATCAGATTCTCTTAGAGTCTTTTTTAACTCTTTAGCAAACATAGAGATTAGCTTTTCTCCTTTTTCAAACCCAAACACTCCTACTACTTTATCTACATTAACTAAACTCATATAAATTATACTTGTATCTACTTTGTATCTTTTATAATTATTTACTTCATGCTTTAAAATAGCATTCATATGCATTTTAGATGATGCTTTTGAGAGTTGATCCATAGTTGCTAAGCGAGCAAGTTTATCTACACGCAACTTATACTCTTTCATCTTTTGAAATTGATGAAAATGATATAATACACGAGCGAGTATTTCTAACTTATCAAAAGGTTTTTTAAAGTACTCGCATACACCATGATTAAAACATTCTTGAAGATGTTTTTTGTCATGCTCTTTAGCATTGTCTAGGTATAAGATTGGCACTTTAATAGAAAAGTCTGCATGTACTAAAGTTATTAGAGCCACTACATCTATATACTGGACATGAGAGTTAACTAACACTAAATCAAAATCTTCGATATTTAAACCATCCAAGGTCTCTTTATCTAAAGCAACACTACAATCAAAATCCTCTTTAGCAAATATTGCATTCAGCGTTTCAAAGTTTTTTTGATTATTTTCTAATATTAAAATCTGTTTTTTGATCATACGAAATTGATCATATCTTATTTTAATTTTTACCTTCTATAACAAATAAATTAGATACAATCTACTTAAATTTGACTAATAAGGGAAAAAGTTGCAAATAACTCCAAATATGAATGTAGAGACACAATTGAATGGTTCAAACCTAAACATAACACTTAAAGCAATAGGCACATTAACACATCAAGACTACGAGATAATGGTTCCTATGCTTGAGCAAGCTATAAATGCTATAAAAGCGATACCCAATACAAAAGTAAATATGCTTCTTGATGCAACTGAGTTTACAGGCTGGGAAGCACAAGCTGCTTGGGATGATTTTAAATTTGGTATGGCATATAAAGATATGTTCTTAAAAATAGCTATTGTTGGTACTAAAGAGTGGCAAGAGTATTTAGCTAAAATGGGTAACTGGTTTATGGATGGCGAAGTAAAATTCTTTTATGATTTAGGCGAAGCAAAAGAGTGGGCACTATAAACAACTTCACTCTAGCCGAAGAAATTTGGCATGCTATCACCCATGGACTTGGTCTTTTTCTAAGTCTCATTGGTTTAGTTGTTTTAGTGGCGTTTGCTACACTTAACGGCTCTATTTTAGCCATCATCAGCTCTTCTATCTTTGGTGCAACACTTGTCATCATGTATGGCTCTTCTACTATTTACCATGCACTCACACACAAAAGACTCAAAACAGTTTTTCAAACATTTGATCATGCTTCGATCTACCTACTTATAGCAGGTACATATACACCTATGGCACTTTACTTACTCAAAGATAGTAACTATGGCATGGGGATACTTATAGCACAATGGAGTATTGCCTTTTTTGGTATTTTTATGAAGTTTAAATATCCTAATCGCTTTGAGACACTTTCACTTATTTTATACATACTGATGGGCTGGATGATTCTTATAGCTATCTCTCCATTACGAGAAGTTCTAGCAGATAATGGCTTTTATCTTTTAGTAGCAGGTGGTGTTACTTACACACTTGGTGTTTACTTCTACATAAACGACTCAAAGCCCTACTTTCATGCTCTTTGGCATCTTTTTGTTTTAGGTGGAAGTATTTTTCATTACTTTATGATTTTACTTTATGTAGTTTAGGGCTAAAGTAAACCATTAGCCTTCTTTAGCTATTATTTTCCATAAAACTAATATATGGAAAATTATGATGAACATACAACTACTTAACCAAAATATTTCAGATGCTAAGAGTGATATCTCTTTAGTATATCTTACAGAGTCACTTCTCAAAAAAAACAAACATAAAAGAGCTCTCAAATTAGCTGGATTTGATGCCTCTGCTGATTCTATATGTTTCTTACATGATAAAAACACTCTATTTTGTGGTGTTGACTCATTTGATGCAGATGACATCAGAAGTGTATCTGCTGTTGCAGTTAAAGCACTCAAAAAGACAAACTACAAAAGTGCAAACATAGCCATAGATGATAAGGCTCTTATTTTCGCACTTGTTGAGGGTTTTGTTCTGGGTTCTTATATTTATGAGGTTTATAAGTCTAAAAAAGAAAAAGTATCTCTTAAAAATATCTCTCTTATCTATACAAAAGATGACTATAAATCAGCTATAAAACTTTTTTCAGATGCTGTTATCGTGTCTGATGCTACTTGTTTTACACGTGACATCGTAAACACTACTCCAGAGGATTTAAACCCACCTTCATTTGCTAAACTCGCTAAAAAACTAGCTAAAGAAAATGGTCTTGGCTGTACTATACTTGATGAAAAAGCTCTTTTAAAAGAAAACTGTACAGCTATGCTTGCAGTAGGACGAGCATCTCGTCATGAGTCTAAGCTAATTCACCTCACATACAAACCTAAAAATGCTAAAAAGAAAATCAACCTCATAGGAAAAGGTCTTACTTATGATAGTGGTGGACTTTCACTAAAACCTGGTGCTTCTATGGTAACTATGAAGATGGATAAAGCTGGTGCATGTGCCGTTTTAGGTATCATCAAAGCAGCATCTGAGATGAAACTAGATGTTGAGATAAATGCTTTCATCGGTGCAGTTGAAAACATGATAGGGGGCGACGCGTACAAACCAGATGATGTGCTTGTTTCTCGTAGTGGAAAAACAATAGAGGTAAGAAATACTGATGCAGAGGGACGTTTAGTCCTAGCTGATGTTCTTGACTATGCACAAGACAAGGTAAAAGCTGATTATATGTTCGACTTTGCAACACTTACAGGTGCTTGTATGGTGGCACTTGGTCAGTACACAACTGGGGTGATGGGTCACTCAAGTAGACTCAAGCATGACTTAAGTAAGGCTGCATCAAATGCAGGAGAACTTACATCTTCACTTCCATTTAATAAACACCTCAAAAAGCAGATAAAAAGTGGCATTGCCGACATCTGTAACATCTCGAACAAGCCTTATGGTGGAGCAATCACAGCAGGACTTTTTCTTGATGCATTTATAAAAGAAGAAAATAAAGACAAGTGGCTTCACTTTGACATAGCAGGTTCAGCATATACTGAAACGCCATGGGATGTAAATGGTTATGGCGGAACAGGTGCAGGTGTACGTTTTATGAGTGAGTTTCTTAAAAATATCAAATAATGATAATCTATATACATGGATTTGCTAGTAGTGGGCAAGGAACAAAAGCAAAACTCTTTAGAGAGTATTTTAAGAATCAAGGTGTGGCGTTTATAGCACCTTCCCTCTCAAATGTTCCTGCTCTTGCACTAGACACACTAAAACAGCTCATAGAGTCATACATCAAACTAGGTGAGAGTGTCTCACTGATGGGTTCTTCTCTTGGTGGTTTCTACAGCATTTATCTCTCGCAGATGTATAATCTCAAAGCAGTTCTCATAAACCCATCTATCTTTCCCTACGATACACTCAGCCGTATACCCTCACCCATGACTAACTTCTATGATGGAGCAAGTTTTGAGTGGAAAGAGCAGCATTACGAAGCTTTAAGAGAGTATGAAGTAGCAGAGGTAAACACGAAGAACTTTATGCTACTTCTCCAGACTGGTGATGAGTCCCTAGACTACAATCATGCTGCCAAAAAGTTTGTACACGCAACTCTAGACATAGAAGAAGGTGGTAACCATAGTTATGAAGGAATAGAGAGACATTTTAAAAGTGTAGCAACTTTTTTAATTAGCTAAAAAAGCTATTTGTATACTCATCGAGTCTTTTCTTCACACTGTTTATCTTTTTCTCAAAACTTCCATCATTTATAAGCTGGTCCATATAAAGCTTTGCCAACCTACTTTTGAGAGTTGTATGCTTAGGATAATACTCTTTAATCAAAAAATAAACATATTGAGCTAGTTCATCCTTACCTATGAATTGATGTTCATAATTTTCTCTTTTAAAAACAGCACAACAAAGACCCTCTTTCATAGCTTTTACTACACTAGAAGCTGATTTATTTTTTGCAAATAAAATAGTAAATCTATCTCCTATTTCATGGTCGCTATCATGGGCATCTGAGTTTGCAAAAGGTGCTAAGTATTTATGCTTATTTTTTGTTTGAAGTGCTGTAAGATGCGTCATGTTGTTATGCTCTTTGATTTTCTCTTCTCCAAAAACTTCAACCCCGTCTAAATGAGAACTTTTTAACATCTCTTTATAAAAAGCTTGATGCAGATGATATTTTCCATCTTTATAGACCCAGTTTGGATGGGCTAAGATTGAGATTCCTTTTGCCTCTTTTATTTTATTTATAACCCAGATATTTTTTGCATAATGAGACACATCAATGTTTTTATCGATATCTTCTTTTTTTAAGGATGTAGCTATTATTTGAAGTTCTTTTTCGTATTTTTGAGTATCTTTTCTTTGGTCTTCTATGGACTTGTTGGCATTGATGGATAAAATATGCCCATTTCCTTGTGAAACAGACATATCTTTTTTTCCACCAACACTTACCTCTTCACCTCGCAAAACTAAGATATCAATCTTGTTTTGTTTTGCTTTTTCTATAGCTTTTAATGAACCCTTATAACTATCATGGTCTGTAACACTTACAAAATCCATACCAGCTTCAAGTGAAGCCATAACCATAGCAAAAGGAGTTGCTCTTCCATCAGAGTAAATTGAGTGCATATGTAAGTCACCCTTCAAAGGCCTCAGTTGCATCATCTTTTTATTTAGGCAGTATAAAGTGACGATTTTTGATTCTTTATATGTGAAGTTTACTTTGACAACAAACTCACCAAGATAAGACATCTTATATGAAAATAGTAGTGTATTGTCTTGGATTTTGTACTTTAGAGTATCTTTGTGATAGTAATCACTACGAGAAAGAACTTCCAAAGACTCTATGTTGGATATGTTTTTTAAAGTTAGAGTATACGAAGTGTTTCTGTTTTGTTCTACAACACTTGGGCTAATTTTCATAGTTTCTTCCTGCTTTTAAGAGTGCCAGAAGTTTAACTATAAAAATTGCAAAATGGTTACAAAAAGTTTATTTAGTAACTTTTATAGAAGTTTTGAACCATAAATAGCTGTAATTCCTAAAGTATATGCTCCAAGAAGATAGACATTTCTTGGATTACCTGAAAGCTTTGGCGTTTTAATCTCTGATACATTGAGTATAGCAAGACCAACTCCACTGACATATAAGATAATAGTAAATGTGTCATGACTTACAACACCATGAAGTAAAAACACAGCTACTAAAATCAAACTATTGTTATCAAGTGCAAGTCCTGTGTATTTAGTTCCACCAGCTAAACCATATGTACTAAAATAACTCAGTCTAATAGCGGCAGCAGCCATCATTATAAATGCACCAATTAAAAACAGAGGTTCAAACTTCCCATAAGACAAAAGTAAAATCGCAGGAGTTACTCCATAACTTACTATATCTATCACAACATCAAGTTGTCCACCAAACTTTGCATCTATTGGTGTTCTACCCTTTAGTTTTCTTGCTACAAGTCCATCAGCCCAGTCAAATGCAACCGCCCAAACCATCCCTATCATAGCCGCCTCATAAATACCTGTGATACTAAAATAAATAGCAAGAACGGTACAAGCTAAACCTGAAAGGGACAATAAGTTAGGGAGATCTTTTACATAAGAGAGGATTGTTGGTTGTTTCATATTTACACTTTTTTATTTTATTTATACTTTTATTTATATTTTAAATAAATATTAAATATATTTTTAGTATAGCAGAATTTTAGCATGAAGTGGCTATTATTCCATATAATTTAATTTATAAGGAATTTAAATGAAGCTAGTATATACTGTAGGTACCTTTGATATGGTTCATGTTGGTCATTTAGACTTGTTAGAATACTGTGCGACTTTGGGTGATAAGTTTGTAGTGGGTGTTGCTTCGGATGAAGTAGTAGGTTCATACAAAAAAAATGTACCTGTTATCCCATTAGACCAAAGAATGAGAATGCTCAAATCATTGCAGTGTGTAGATGATGTTGTATCTTATGACAAACTAGAATATGTAAAAAACTGTAAAGAGTTAGACATAGATGTTTTTGTTATTGGTGAAGACTGGGGTGATAAACCACATAACATAGCGGTTGAAAAGTATCTACAATCTAAGGGTGCAAAAATTGTGCAAGTAAGTTATAATCCTTTAACTTCATCTACAAAAATAAAACAAAATGTTATTGCTCAGTCTCATAAGGGAAAATATGCAGTCAATATTATTGCATAACCAACTAAGACTCTCAACTTCTTGTTTCTGTTTTTTATTCAATAGTTAGGAAGGGGTTGAGAAATTCTTAGTTTAAGAGTAAAGTTAAACTTCTTCTATTAGGCATCTAAGAGAGAAGCCTTCTTTATTTGCTTTTTGTTCTACTATAGTTGCTTTGGTATCTGCTATCTCAAATGTATACATCCCACAAATAGCTTCACCATCGCTCAAAATAACATCAGTAATAGTTTTTGCTTGTTCAAGATCTTTGTGAAATACATCCATTAGGATGTAAAGACAGAATTCCCATGAAATATATTTATCATAGAGAATAGACACAAAGTACATTTTTATTTCTACTTTTGGTCTTTGTATGCGAAATGGTTTTTCTATCATTACTGACATATATTCCCTCTAATATAAATTTTTTATGTATTTTAACATTTTAGGAGCTATTTTTTGTTTAATACCCTAACATTTCTCCTTCAACTATATGAAGGGACTCCTTTAGGGCACTTATAGCATCTTGTTTTTTCTCTTGTATCTTCTCTAAAGCTAAGACTCGTAAACGCTCTAAATATATCTCTAACTTCTGCTCATCACTCATAATACCCTATTCCTTTAGAAGTGGAAGTTTGGCAAGTAACCCTTCACAGTACTCATACTGCTCTAGAGTTTCTAACCACTCAGGTTTTATACTACTTACTCCACTATATGCACCTAAAACCATACCTATAGCTATAGAACGAGAAGCATTGTCTCCTCCTACCATCGCGTTTGCAGCGAGTGCACGGTTTAGTCCATCTTCTTTGTCAAAGTACTTGAGTATAAAGTAAACAGCCCCAGGAAGTGTTCCCTCAGTAGGGCTTGCTTTACCAACACGAATAGGCTCAGAACGACCTATGTCCCAAAGTCTCGCCATAGAAGTTATAGCTAAGTCATCAGCAAACTGCTCTTTATGTAGAGATGAACTCTCATCTGCTTCTTCTTTGTACTTTGCGATAGCCTGAGTCACTTTGTTTTGGATAAAAGGACTCATTGTTACTGCTACATTTTCTATAGCATCATTTGGAGCTTCTCCGTTTATAACGCGAAAAGTTACTCTTGCAAAAAACTCACCACCTGAGAGTGCTTCTTCACTCTTATGAGTAAACATAGTCTTTCTAGCGACTAAAGCTATCTCTTCCTCAGTATCGTAGTATGCATAAGCCGCCACATGACGAATAGCCATTGCATTTGAAATACCACCAAGGTTAGAAACAGGGACACCCTGTTTTACTTGAGAGTATGTCTCTTTAGTCATAGTACATATCCATGATCCCCAACCATTCTCAAATCTATTCATCCAGTGAGGGATAAGAGCAGCAACATCAAACTCGCGTTTAGGCTCACTCGTAGCTGCTAAATGCTCTAAAACTAAAATATTATAATCACCAT
>DQSP01000188.1 GCA_015663215.1 Sulfurimonas sp. | reverse complement strand
CTGTGTCTGGATGCTCATAGTTTGCTGTATCAAGGTAGTGAACATTTGTCTTTAGACAAGCATCCATAATAGTTAGGTCTTGATATGGCAAAGCAACATTTATAACAACATATGGTTTAACATCTTCAATCAACTTGACAAGCTCTTCGATATTATCTGCATCAACTTGTGCTACATCAATGTTTTTTCCCTGTTTTTCTTTTATTTCGTCACGAATCGCTTCACATTTAGATAGTGTACGGCTAGCCAATGTAATATGTTCAAAAATTTCACTGTTTTGTGCACATTTGTGTGCTACAACTCGTCCGACACCGCCGGCACCGATAACTAATACTTTACTCATGACATCTCAACCTTTAGTGTGAAATAAGTGTAATTATACCAGTTAAAGGCTTTACAACTAATTCTAAAACTATTATCTAACTATTAATCATTCATTAAACTAACAGATTATATACTGCATAAGAGAAACTATTTAGGAGAATAATGTGAAACACCAATATCTTAAATCGCAGCCTAATGAAAAAGGGTACTTTGGTGAATATGGTGGAGCATTTTTGCCACCTCAGCTTATTGATGAATTTGAACGAATCACGGAAGCATATATGAAACTCAGGAAGTCACAAGAGTTTATCTCTGAACTTCGTCGTATCAGAAAACATTATCAGGGGCGACCTACACCTGTTTATCATGCCAAACGACTCAGTGATGCAGTTGGTGGAGCGCAGATATACTTCAAACGTGAAGATTTAAACCATACTGGCGCTCATAAATTAAACCATTGTATGGCAGAAGCACTGTTAGCAAAAAGTATGGGTAAAACAAAACTTATAGCAGAAACAGGAGCTGGTCAACACGGTGTTGCATTAGCTACAGCATGTGCATACTTTGGTCTTGAGTGTGAAATTCATATGGGGGAAGTTGATATAGAAAAAGAGCATCCAAATGTTGTTAGAATGAAAATTTTAGGTGCAAAAGTAGTACCTGCAACACATGGATTGAAAACACTTAAAGAGGCTGTAGATTCAGCATTCGAAGCATATCTTGGACAACTAGATACAGCTATGTATGCCATAGGTTCTGTTGTTGGACCTCATCCGTTTCCTCTAATGGTACGTGACTTTCAGAGTATTGTTGGTATAGAGGCAAGAGAACAGTTTGAAGAGATTACTGGTGAGTTGCCAGATCATGTTGTTGCCTGTGTTGGTGGAGGTAGTAATGCAATGGGAATATTTAGTGGATTTATAGATGATCCAGTTGAGCTTTATGCTGTAGAGCCATTAGGCAAAGGTACACGTCTTGGTGATCATGCGGCAACTCTGGAGTATGGCAAGGAAGGTGTACTACATGGTTTTAAATCTATACTACTGCAAACAGAAAATGGTGAGCCAGCTCCTGTTCACTCTATTGCAAGTGGATTGGATTATCCTGGAGTAGGACCTGAGCATGCATATTTACACGATATAGGACGGGTTCATGTAAAAGGTGCTACGGATGATGAAACTGTAGATGCATTTTATGCAATAAGCCAATATGAAGGTATTATTCCTGCACTGGAAAGTTCACATGCAATAGCATATGCCATGAAACTTGCAAAAGAGGTACCATATGATACTATCTTGGTTAATCTTTCTGGGCGTGGTGACAAAGATATAGATTATGTGGTCGATACATTCGGTGTCAGGGGGTGGCAACCAGAAGTGTAATATATTCTGTACAAAAGGGTGGGGGATAGATTGTTTTTAATAAATTTCCTACCCCTTTTGATTGAAGAGTAGCAATGAGAAATCCAAGGTCATCCTTTAAAGATTAAATGGAGTATTATTACTAAAAGAAAATTGGTTAGAGGAGAAGATTTTAGTTATGAAGACAGTTATTTTTGATCTGGATGGGACACTGGTAGATACTCATGCAGATATTACTACTTCGATCAATCATGTAAGGCGTAAGATTTATGGTCTTGAGCCTATGGGTGCTGAGGAGATTGCACGATTAATGAATATACCAGGTCTTAACCTTGCTTATGAATTTTATGGTGTAGAAGTTTATGAGCCTCAAGCAGAAGAGTTGTTTGAAAAACATTACAGTAAACAGTGTTTAATGAGTGCAAAAACTTTTGATGGCATAATAGAGTTATTGGAAAAACTTCTTGAGGTTAAATGTGAACTTTTTGTAGCAACCAATGCACCTACAGTTACATCAAAACTTATTTTGCAAAATAATGGTATTGATAGATACTTCAAAGATATTATAGGTGCTGACCGTGTTAAAAATCCTAAACCTCATCCGGAAATGATCCTCAATATATGTAAATCTTCAATCTATGATGATATATGGATGATAGGTGACAGTCCCAAAGATATAATGGCAGCAAAACAGGCAGAAATTAATGTTATATTTGCATCTTGGGGATATTCAAAAATTTTACCAAAAGAGATGTCAGATATAAAGAGTGTTTCCAAACCGCTTGATATAGCCAATATTTTATTTTGATAATTTTTTAAATAGATAGGGAAAATTTACTAAAAATTTACAATTGACTGTTACGATGCTGTTGAACTTAAATTTAGGAGTTTAACATGCATCGGAACAGAAGCTTGGTGCTTAGTGCCGGATTACTGGCATTTTGTCTTTCTGAGACACTATATTCTGCTGATCTCAAAAGTATTATAGAAATGCCGGATGCAAGCAAAATCTTGAAAAAAGATAGACTTGCGCCACCAAAAAAGTATGCAATACCAAAAGAGTGTATTACAACAGATCCTTTGGCAATGGCTAGAGGAAAATATATTTTTCATAATCTCAACGGAAAAAAAGCAAAAAGCAAGCCGCCAAAAGGGTTGTCAAAGTATGTAATGGTAGGTGGCAAGAAAAAGTCTAAACAGTATGGAAACTGTGTGGCTTGTCATAATATAGAGGGTGCTAAAGGCGGCGGAAACATAGGACCCGATCTTCATAACTACAAAAAGCACTTCATAGATACAGGTGTCAGGACATACTCATATGTCTATCAGCAGATAGCTGATCCACGTGTACATAATCCAAATACACATATGACTGTAAATCTCACGACAGGTCTGTTTACTCCTCGTGAAATCTGTGATATTACATCTTATGTTGTGAGTGAAAAAAAATAAGAGCTAAGGAGAAAATGATGGAAAGAAGAGGATTTTTAAAAGGATTAGCCGGTGCTTGTGCACTAACGGCTGTAGGAACACCAACCATTTCACTGGGGGCAGATAAAAAACCAAAAAGTCCAAATGAGATCTCTTATAAAAAGGCACTTGAGATCATTACAAAAGGAAAAGGTGCAAAAGATTCATCAAAAGTAAATTTGGTAGTTCCTGAAATTGCAGAAAATGGTGCTGTTGTACCGGTTAAAGTTACTGT
>DQSP01000160.1 GCA_015663215.1 Sulfurimonas sp. | reverse complement strand
CCGGCACTGTTTGTTGCTGGATGGAAGCTTAGAAAGGCGATGAAAAAAGATAAATGTCAGTACTTACAAGTCAATGACTACTACATGATGCAAGGAGTTGTAGCACGCTTATTTGGATATAGAGGGAAGATCGTTACATGGGTTCGTATAGATCCAACTCGATATGGTTCATTCTTTTCAAAGTATTGGCTTAAGTATGCTTATAGAGTATCAGATATAGTAGTAGCAGTATCGCAGTTTATACTGAATATGCTACCTGAATCCCCTAAAAATAGACTCTTATACGATCCAGTCGGTGATGATTTAAGTGCAAACTTAAATAAAAAAGATCATGAAGTAAAAAAACTCATCTATATCGGAAATTATACCGAAGGTAAAGGACAGCAGCATGCTATCAAGGCTTTTGAAAAGTTAGCTAATGAATTTGAAGATGTAAAGCTTCATTTTTATGGTGGAGTTATAGGTTTGAAGAAAAATAAGATTTATAAAGATAGTCTTCAATCACTTGCTCAGAATACTCCGTATGTAAACCGTATATTTTTTCATGGTTTTGTGAAAGATACAGCAGATGTGCTCAAAGATGGTTATATGGCACTCAACTTTTCAGAATCAGAATCTTTTTCACTTACATGTTTGGAAGCAAGTTGTGCTGGACTTAGTGTGGTGGCTACTAAGTCAGGTGGACCCGAAGAGATCATCATAGATGGGGAGACTGGGTATTTGGTTGGAAAAGGTGATATTGACGCAATGGTAGATGCTATGAGAAAATTACTTTCAGATAGAACGAAAAACAAACAGTTTGGAAAATATGCTGCTCTGCATGTACGAAAAACTTTTTCACCAAAGTCATTTCAAAAAAATATTAAAGATCTATTTATGGGAGAATCAAATTGAAAATTCTTGCCCTGACAAAATACTCGTATGAAGGTCCGAGTAGCAGATATCGATTTTATAATTACAAGGAGTGCTTCAAAGAAAACTATATTGAAATGACTATAAAACCTTTTTTCTCAAGGTCATATTTTGTGACAGACAGCAAAGAAAAAAAGCTCTTTATCGTGTTGTTTTCCTATGTGCAAAGATTCTTTTTATTAGTAAATCTTCTAATATTTAGAACAAAATATAACTTGGTATTAATAGAGTATGAACTCTTCCCTTATTTTCCTTCAGTATTTGAGTACCTTTTACATAAAAGAGGCATCAAATATATAGTCGATTATGATGATGCTATCTTTCATAAGTATGATATGAGTAACAATAAGATCATACAGGGACTTTTTAACAATAAGATAGCAAAGGTCATGAAATATGCTGATCATGTGATAGTTTGCAATGCGTACTTGGAAGCGTATGCAAAAAAGCATAATGAACATACCTTTAAGCTTCCTACTGTGGTACTTCTTGATAAGTATAAACAAGAGGTGGAGACATTTAAAAAAGATGGAAATGATGTTTTTGTCATAGGTTGGATAGGTTCTAGAACTACGAGTGTATATGTTTTAGACATCTTAGCTGCTATGGAAAAATTTGTAAATACTTATGAAAATATTCGTTTTGATCTGTTAGGCTTTGATGCGAGTTTACTCTCTTTAGAAGAGATAGAAAGACTTCATATAAATATCATCCCATGGGAAGAAGAGAAAGAAATAGAAAATATCTTGACTTTTGATGTGGGTATCATGCCACTGCATGATGACCCATGGAGTAGAGGAAAATGTAGTTTTAAACTTGTTCAGTATATGTCATGTAGTAAACCTGTCATTGCATCGCCAGTGGGTATGAACTGTACATTGGTGAAAAATGATGAAAATGGGTTTTTGGTGGAGACAATAGATGAATGGTTTAAGGCTTTTGAAAAATTATATCTTGATGAAAAACTGCGAGGAAAAATAGCAGTAAATAATTTTACTAAAATAGAGTTAGAGTATAATCATGAGATAAATTGCAGAAACTATCTTGATTTGTTAAAAAATACTCTACACGACAAGGAAAAGGGGAAAGTATGTTAACGTATTGGCTAATGTACTTGATTCCTGCGAGTATTGCACTTTTTCTTGGGCGTAGACAGCAATCAAATCAAATGCTATGGATTTCTACAGGATTTATTTTTATTCTTATAATTGGATTTCGTTTTGAAGTGGGAGGAGACTGGTTTAACTACATTAGGCATTATGACCAAGTAATTGGAGCATCATTAAAACAAGCAATGCATGGTGGTGACCCTGCACATAAGTACTTGAATTTCTTAATGGCACGATGGAACCTGGGAGTCTATGGAACCAATGTTGTATACAGTGGCATATTTATGTGGGGGCTTATACGGTTCAGTAGACAACAGAGTTACCCCTGGCTTGCGATAGTTGCAGCCGTTCCATACCTTATTATCGTTGTTGTTATGGGTTACTCGAGACAGGCTGTAGCCATAGGTCTTTTTCTTTTAGCTGTAAGTTACCTGGATAAGGGAAAGTTTAAAACTTATGTTGGCATTATTTTACTTGCAGCACTTTTTCATAAAACAGCACTTTTATTATTGCCTTTAGGTATATTTCTCTATGGTAAAGGTTTGACTTTACGGCTTCTCATGATAGTCCCCATTGCATATGGTGCATGGGATCTGTTACTTGCAGATAGGCAAGAGCATTTATGGAAAAGTTATGTAGAAGAGAAAATGCAGTCCGATGGAGCGAAGATCCGTGTTGTGATGAATCTCATCCCCAGTCTGTTGTTACTTAAATATAGAAAAGAGTGGAAGAGGAGTTTTGATGACTATAGGTTTTGGTTTTGGATCGCTTTAGGGTCTATAGTTTCAGTATTTTTAGTTTCAGCAGCATCAACTGCAGTAGATAGAATAGCACTCTATTTTATACCTATTCAGCTAGTAGTGTTTGCACGTTTACCATACTTGGCAAGAAAGCACGTAAAACCTTTTACGATGAAAGTCGTCATTGTACTTGGCTATGTATTAGTATTTTTTGTATGGTTGAATTATGCAACACATGCACAGTATTGGTTACCGTATCAGAATATACTTTTTATGGATATTCTTTAAATGTGTGGGATAGTAGGTTTTGTAGGGAAAGGACGGCAAGATAGTACTGTAGAGAAAATGCTTGAAGTACAGGCTTACCGTGGGCCTGATGACAGAGGTGTTTTTGTTGGGCAGATTGATGATCAATATGTTCATCTTGGACATAATCGATTATCCATTCAAGACCTTTCTTCTCATGGACACCAACCTTTTGTTTCCGACTGTGGAGAGTACATCATCGTTTTTAACGGTGAGGTCTATAACTTCAAAGATATTCGCGAAGAACTAGAAGAACTCGGCTACAAATTTGTTTCTGAATCAGACACAGAAGTGATACTCTATGCCTATAAAGCATGGGGGATGGAATGTCTGGAAAAGTTCATCGGGATGTTTGCATTTAGCATCTTAGATAAAAAACTGGGAAAGATGTTCTTAGTGCGAGACAGAGCAGGAGTGAAGCCACTGTACTACTATGACAATGGAAGTGAATTTATGTTTTCTTCTGAACTTAAATCTTTTCATAAACATCCAGTCTTTAAAAAAGAACTGAACAAAGAAGTTTTGCCTTACTATTTTCAGTTTGGGTATATCCCTGCACCACACACCATCTTTAAAAACACCCATAAACTAGAACCTGGAAACTACTTGGAATTCAACATTCAAAATTACTCATTCAAAATTACTCAGTATTGGTCTGTAGATGCTTATTACGAGCAAGAGAAGTTTGACAAAAGTGAAGCAGAAGTGCTAGATGACCTTGAAACACTTTTAACCGATGCTGTAGAACAACGTATGGTTTCGGATGTGCCTGTGGGAGTGTTTTTGAGTGGAGGGTATGACTCCTCACTGGTAACTGCTTTGCTTTCAAAGAATAGAGATAGAAAGCTCCATACCTATACTATAGGATTTGACAATAAAAAGTACAACGAAGCAGAACATGCTAAAAGCATAGCCAAGCATTT
>DQSP01000059.1 GCA_015663215.1 Sulfurimonas sp. | reverse complement strand
GAATATTTTTTAAAGCTTGGATTAGGTTCTGGGTTCTTGTTTGTTTGATGGAATACTCCTTGTTTTAGGAGTATAAGCAATTTTCTATCCAAATACATTCGTATGATTAAGATTATTTTTATTTTTCATCGGATTTACCTAATAATAAATTCTAATAGTGGGTACAAAAGCTTAAATTAAATATATTTAGAGTATAATTCGCGGATTTTTCATCCTCATTTGAGTTGAAAATATTAAACAGATATGTGTCAAAAGTTAGTGCAACTCTCTTTTTAGAGAGTCAATGCCCGACATTATCGAAGTAAACTAACAAAATCTTCGCATAAATGCGATTTAAGGATTACCCTATGGTAACTATGAAAGACCTTTTAGAATGTGGTGTACACTTTGGACACCAAACACGTCGTTGGAACCCGAAAATGAAAAAATACATCTTTGGTGTTCGTAAAAACATTTATATAATTGACTTACAAAAGACTCTACGTTATTTCCGTAACACATACACTATCGTTATGGATGCAGCAGCAGAAGGTCAAACTATCCTTTTTGTTGGTACAAAAAAACAAGCTCGTAACTCTGTAAGACAAGCGGCTATAGACTGTAATATGCCTTATGTAGACAACAGATGGTTAGGTGGTATGCTTACTAACTTCCCAACTATTCAAAAGTCTATTCGTAAACTAGACATTATTTCTGAGATGGAAGAGAATGGTCAAATCGATCTTCTTACAAAAAAAGAAAAACTAATGTTATTACGTAAAAAAGTTAAACTTGAAGCATATTTCGGTGGTATCCGTAACATGAAGAAACTTCCTGATATGCTTTTTGTTGTTGATGCAGTAAAAGAGCACATCGCTGTTTTAGAAGCAAGATGTCTTAAAATCCCAGTTATCGCTCCACTAGATACTAACTGTGATCCAGATTTAATTGATTATCCAATTCCTGGTAATGATGATGCGATTCGCTCAATTCAACTTTTTTGTCGTGAAATGACTGCTGCAATCAACGAAGGTAAAGCACTTCGTGATGCACCTGCTGAAGAAGAGCAGACTGAAGAAGAAGTAGTAGAAGCAGCAGCTGAAACAACAGAAGCTCCAGCAGCTACAAAGGAAGCTTAATTATGGCAGCAGTTACGGCAGCTATGGTAAAGGAACTTCGCGCTTCTACTGATGCTCCTATGATGGATTGTAAAAAAGTTCTTGTTGAAGCTGATGGAGACATGGCTAAGGCGACTGAACTTTTAAAGGCTCGTGGTATCGCTAAAGCAGCTAAAAAAGCTGATAGAATTGCGGCTGAAGGTCTTGCTGGAATCGTTATCGCTGATGACTTTTCTAAGGCTACAGTTATAGAAATTAACTCTGAGACTGACTTTGTTGCTCAAAATGAAGGTTTTCAACAACTAGTAAAAGATGCAACTCAAGCTGTTTATGATGATCAGCCAGCTGATGTGGCTGCATTTAATGCTTCTGCTTTCGGTGCAACTTTTCAAGCTGAAGTAATCAAAATCGGTGAAAAAATTGAGATGAGACGTTTTGCTACTCTTAATGCTGATGCTACTACTTCTTTAAATGGTTACATTCACTCAAACAATCGCATTGCTGTTATCGTTGCTGCAAAGTGTGATAGTGAAAAAACTGCTCAAGCTATGAGACCATTTTTAAAGCAAGTTGCTATGCATGCATCAGCTATGAAACCAACTACTCTTTCTTATAAGGATTTAGATGCTGCTTATGTTGAGAGTGAAACTATCGGTCGTATCGAAGTTATCAAAAAAGAGAATGAAGAGTTAGTTCGTTTAAAGAAACCTCTTAAAAATGTACCTACTTATGTCTCTATGAGTCAGCTTACTGAAGAAGTTTTAGCAAAAGCTGAAGCTGACATCAAAACTACTCTTAAAGAGCAAGGTAAACCTGAAAAAATCTGGGACAAAATCGTTCCTGGATCTTTAGCTCGTTTTATCTCTGATAACACTACTCTTGATAAAGAGCAATGTTTACTTGACCAAAACTTTGTTATGGACGATAAATTAACAGTTGCTCAAGCAGTTGAAAAAGCAGCAAAAGCTGCTGGTGGAACTGCCAAAATTACTGAATTTATTCGTTTTGAAGTTGGTGATGGAATAGAGAAAAAAGAAGAAGATTTTGCTGCGGAAGTTGCTGCACAAATGGGTTAAGCTTTTCGCTTAACTTAAACTCTTTTTATAAAAAGGCTAGGACTTAGGTCTTAGCCTTTTTTTTTGCCAAATTTTTAGCAAAATGATATAATCTCCAATGAAAGAAAATCAAAAACATAAGATTATTGTTATCGGTGGTGGTTATGCAGGTATACAGACTGTTAAAAACCTTGCGAAAAACCCTGAAAATGAGATAATCCTCTTAGATAAAAATCCTTATCACTACATGCAAACAGAAGTTTATGATCTCATCGCAAATGAAGAAGACTTCGCACAAATCACACTAGATCTTTTTACATACTGCAGTGGTTTTAAAAATTCTAATGTAAGTTTTTGTAAGCGAGAGGTTATAAATGTGGACTTTAAAAATAATAAAGTCATCACTACTACTGATAGGTTAAGTTATGATTACCTTGTTATAGCAGTAGGTTCACGTACGAAATTTGCTACAAATGTAGAGGGTCTACGAGAGTATGCTTATGGTATAAAAGCACTACATCGAGCAATGTACTTTAAGCAAAAGTTTGAGATGTCACTGTTTAAAAAAGTAGATGAGGGTGGGGCAACATGTATACCCTTGAGTATAGTTATAGCAGGGGCAGGGTTGAGTGGAGTTGAGATTGCTGCACAGATGGCATCTTTTGCTAAAGAGTTTTATAAGCAGAACCATTTTATATGCCGAAAACTCAACATCATACTTGTGAATGCAGCAGAACATATACTTTTTGGAATGGATAAACACCTAGTTGATAAGTCTACTAAAAGACTTCTAGATTTAGAGGTAGTGATAAAAAACAAGCAAAAAGTTGTCGCATTAACAAAGACAAGTGTAACACTTAGTAGTGGTGAAAAAGTATTTATGGATTTTATGATTTTTGCTGGGGGAATTGAACCCAATGGTGTAGTATTTAATCTAAAATTAGAAAAAAATGAAAGAGGCTACATCCAAACAAAACCTACCCTTCAAACACTAGAGTATAAAAATGTGTATGCCATAGGCGACTGCACAACACTCAGAGATAAAGATGAAAATATACTAGCACCAACTGCAGATATAGCAGAACAGATGGGTGAACTTTGCTCGAAAAATATCAAATGCGATCAAAAAGGTCAAAAGTTGCAAGAACATAAGATACGTTCTCGAGGAATTCTTATAGCCTTAGGTCGTCGTTATGCAACAGCAAAAGTTTTCGGAATCTATATTAATGGATACTTTGCTTATATAATGAAAAAAATGATAGAAAGAGTATATTCCAAAAGATTAGATATACATTCTTGTATAGGTTGCAAAAAGATATTTGATGAGTAAAAACTTATCTTTAGTAAGTTTAGAATATAATTCTTAAATGAATTTACTTACAGCAAAAAATCTATCCCATACTTTTGAATATGAACTCTTTAGCGATGTAAATATTGAGCTAAATACAGGAGAAAGTATCGCTATTATAGGTATGAGTGGGAGTGGTAAATCGACACTTTTGCACCAACTCTCAACACTTTTAATACCAAGTGAGGGGAGTGTTTCCCTCTTTGGCGAAGATGTAGCTAGCATGAGTAAAAAAAGACTCTCTACGATTAAACGCCATGACTTAGGTCTTATTTTTCAAGCTCACTATCTTTTTAATGGTTTTAGTGCTTATGAAAACTTAGAAGTAGCACAATTACTTTCAGGTGAAAAGATAGAAGATACACTACTTGAAGCCCTGCACATAAAAGAACCTATCCATCAAAAAGTAACACAACTCTCAGGTGGACAACAACAGCGTGTTTCTATAGCTAGAGTTTTGACAAAAAAACCTCGTATCATTTTTGCAGATGAGCCAACTGGAAACCTAGATAAAAAAACTGCAGATGAAGTCATGCAGCTCTTTTTTAACTACTGTAAAACTAATAGTGCTGGCATGATACTTGTAACACATGATAATGACTTAGCACATCAGTGCGATAAAGTTTACCATCTTAAAGAGAAAAAATTGAAGCAGATTAAGTAGCTAATAATATGGAGTTTATGAAGATATTTCAAGATGCAAATGTTGTTGGTTTTATGCTCTTGTTCTTTCGTTTTTTAGCTCTTTTTATAGCTGTACCAATATTCTCACATAAAAACATTCCCATGCAGATAAAAGCTGCTATGGCATTTTTCTTTACTATAGTCTTTTACTCTTCTATGCCACCCTTGCAAATAGCTATAAATCTACCTACAATAGTATTGGCAATCTTGAGTGAGTTTATGCTTGGTTTAGCTGTTGGTATAGTTCTTCAACTAGCCTATAATGTCATTACTTTTGCAGGAGGAATAATCTCTTTTATGATGGGTTTTTCTATGGCTAGTGCTATTGACCCTCAAACGGGTGTTTCGATGCCAATCATATCGCAGTTCCTGTCTTTGATGGGATTGATGGTACTACTTTCATTAGATTTGCATCATTGGGTACTACTTTTTGTGGACAGTTCTTTAAAAGCTGTTCCTTTAGGTGGATTTGTGATGAGAGAAGATCTATTTCACTATATAATAAATGCTGCTTCAAATATGTTTCTTGTAGGTTTTATGATAGCATTTCCAATCGTAGCCTTATCTTGGCTAGCCGATGTAATCTTTGGTATGCTTATGAAAACTATGCCTCAGTTTAACCTTCTAGTCATCGGTTTTCCTATAAAGATTATGGTGGCATTTGTAGTGCTTATAGCGACATTTGCTTCGACTATGCTCATAGTAAAAACTCAAATGATAGATGCATTTAATGCTTTAGAGATGCTTTTTTAGTTTTATTTAGATACAATAATAGTAACATAATCCTCAAGGAATATTCGTGAATATTTTACTCATAAATGACAATCCTGTCGTAAATAAACTTGTTACACTTAGTGCTCAAAAAACCTCTGATAATCTTGAAGTTGTTGAATCTTTAGATGCTATAGAATCTACTACTTATGACTTAGTCGTGATAGATGACACTCTTTATAGTGATTCGTTGTATATGCAACTCAATGAAAAAGTTACCTACTCTACATCACTTTATATATGTTCTCGTGATGCCGAGGAGGTAGATAGCTTTACTAAAATACTCAAAAAACCATTTTTACCGACAGACTTAGTGGAACTTTTTTCTGTTCTTAGTAAAGAATCTGATGAAATTGACATTAGTGTACTAGAAGAAGATAGTGCTGTTGATGAAGCTGTTGGGGAAGAAGAAGTTCTAGCAGAGCTAGAAGACTTAGGTGAGCTAGAAAAACTTGGGGAAGTAGAAGAGCTAGAGGATTTAGAAGAACTAGATGGTTTAGAAGATGAACTTGAAGAGCTCGATGAAGAGTTAACTCTTGATGATTTAGAAGATGATAGTTCTGGCGAAAGTGTTTTAGATGATAAAGAAGCACAAAAAGTAAAAGATTTACTTGAAGAAACAGAGATGGATATAAATCTTGATGATGAAGAAGACCTCGAAGAGTTAGTTCTAGAAGAAGAACCTGAAGATGAAGATGAGTTGATTCTTGAAGATGAACCTGAAGAAGAGTCTGAAGATGAGTTGATTCTTGAAGAAGAATCTGAAGCAGTGCCTGAAATGGAAGAAGAACCTGAGCCTCAAGAAGAAGCAGAAGTTGAAGAAGAAGCAGAAGTTGAAGAAGAAGCAGAAGTTGAAGAGTCTGAGCCTGAAGAAGATGAAGCTGCACAAGAAGTTGAAGAAGAACTAGAAATTGAAGAAGAGCCTGAAGTTGAAACCGATATTGATATAGCTTCACAAATAGAAAATGCTGTAGATGACCTGAGTGAAGAAGAGTTAGAGAGTGAAATAGATGAGGAGACACTTTTAGACATTGTTTCAGGTGACTTGGACTCTTTAACGAGTAATGATATGAAGCTTGCAATGGGTGAAGAGATAGATGAAGAAGAAGTTGAAGTTGAAGATTCCGAAGATGAACAACCTGAAGAAGAATTAGCTGAAGATGAAGCTAGTGAAGAAGTAGCAATAGCTGATGAAGACATAGTAGTAGAGGAAAATAGTGGTGTTGAGGCACTAAAAAATCTTTTAGCTGCACTCACGGATAAAAATGTTGCAGCTTCTATGAAGGGCATGAAAATTAGTATTAACATTACATTAGGGGATAATTAGTGATAGAGCATAACGGAGTAGTTCTTGTTCTCTCAGGACCTAGTGGAGCAGGTAAGAGTTCACTTATAAATAAAATTTCTAATGAGATAGGGGATTACTACTTCTCCTTATCTACAACAACTCGACCTATGAGAAAGGGTGAAGCTGAGGGTGTAGACTATCACTTTGTAAGTAAAGAAGAATTTGTCAAAGATATAGAAAATGATAACTTCTTAGAGTATGCAACTGTACATGGAAACTACTATGGAACTTCTTTGCATCCTGTTCGTCAAGCCCTATCCGAAGGTAAGCTTGTTATTTTTGATATTGATGTTGAAGGAAATATGGCTGTTAAAAATAGACTTGGAGATATTACCACATCTGTCTTTATTACACCGCCAACACTTTCAGAGTTAAAAAGGCGTTTAGAAAAACGCTCAACAGATTCAAAAGAAATTATTGAAGGACGTATCCAAGTAGCACGTCGTGAGATACAAAGAACATCTGAGTATGACTTTATAGTGATAAATGACAACTTAGATGTAGCAGCAAAAGTACTCAAGCAGATAGCTCTAACCGCAAGACTTAAGATTCCACATATTAAAATAAATGAATTTGTGCAAAGATGGGAAGATATAGAAGAATAAGAGACGAAAATATTCTGATAAGAGAATTTACAGTAAAATTGAGTTATAATCTCAAAATTAATTTTAAACAAGGATATACAGTATGGGAATGCCTGGTACAACAGAACTAGTAATAATTTTCGGAATAATCGTTTTGCTTTTTGGAGCAAAAAAAATACCTGACTTAGCAAAAGGCTTTGGTAAGGGAATCAAAAACTTTAAAAATGAGATGAAAGATGTTGAAGAAGAAATCGCATCAGATGAGCCTAAAAAAGTTGAAAGTTCAGAAGAAGTAGCATCTACAACACAAGCTCCAAAAACAAAAACAGAAGCATAACCCTTTGAAACAACGTGTATCGGCGCTATTGCGCTCAAAGTTAGGTCGTGAGGTTGTTTTAGAAAAACCTAGGGATCGTTCTTTTGGTCACTTTGCTACTCCTATCGCTTTTTCACTTGCAAAAGAACTTCGTAAATCTCCTATGGTAATTGCAGAAGAAATCGCTTCATCTTTTGGTGAGTATGAAGAGTTCTCAAGTGTTGAATCAGTAAAAGGTTACTTAAACTTTCGTTTGAGTGAGAGCTTTTTAGCTGAGTATGCATCTTGGGCTTTAGATAATCCCTCTTCATTTGCAAAGCAAGAAAAAAATCAAAAAATACTTTTAGAATTTGTCTCAGCTAACCCAACAGGACCACTTCATATAGGTCATGCTCGTGGTGCTGTTTATGGTGATACACTCTACCGTTTAGCAAAACATTTAGGCTATGATATAACTGCTGAGTACTATGTAAATGATGCTGGAAATCAGATAGACCTACTTGGGCTTTCTATCGCTTTATATGCAAGAGAAAACATCTTAAAAGAGAGTGTTGAGTATCCTGAATCTTATTATCGTGGTGAGTACCTAGAGGGTTTAGCTAAGGGTGCTATAGAAAAATTTGGTGTAGAGATATTTTCTGATGAGTCTCGCTATAAAGAGCTAGCACTTTGGGCTAAAGATGGCGTTATGGATATCGTAGTAGATACTTTAGCCAACACTAACATTCACTTTGATACTTTTGTAAATGAGTCTGGTCTTTATAAAGACTGGGATCGTGTTATGAAAAAGATGGGCGATAATGTCTATAAAAAAGAAGACAAGCTTTGGATAAAGTCTGAATCTAAAGGTGATGATTATGATAGAGTTGTTGTTCGTGATGATGGTCGTCCTACTTACTTAGCAGG
>DQSP01000184.1 GCA_015663215.1 Sulfurimonas sp. | reverse complement strand
TGCAGGGGAACATGGCCGTGGGTTTGCTGTTGTTGCAGATGAAGTACGTAAACTTGCAGAGAGAACACAAAAAGCAACAAGTGAAGTCGAAATTTCAGTATCTGCTTTAAAGCAAAACACTCAAGAAGTTCACTCTCACTCTCAAGCCATGGAAACACTCTCCCATAACTCCAATGAACAGATGGGACACTTTTTGCAAAGAATGGATACCCTCTCCCAAAATTCACATGTTATTTCTCTTGAAACAAAAGATGTAATGTATGCAAACTTTATGACACTCATTAAACTAGACCATCTTCTTTTTAAATCAAATGGATATAGAACAGTCTTTCTAGATAAAGCTACTGAAAACTTTGTAGGCGATACTGAGTGTAGACTTGGCAAATGGTACTTTGAGGGACAAGGTAAAGATAAGTTTGGTTCTTGTCCTAGTTACTCTAAAATGAGTACCCCTCACAAGGCTGTTCATGACAATATTAAAAAAGCTGTAGAGTGTGTTATAGCTGGAACATGTACTGAGCATTCGCAAAATGTTATGACATACTTTAAATCAGCAGAAAATGCGTCACAAGAAGTTATTCAAACTTTAGATGCTATGTTAGAAGAAGAAAAAGAGATAAGAAGAAGAACATATTTCTTATAAAAAAAGAGTCTAAAAATACTCCTATTTAAAATAGGAGTAATTAAACTAGATTGGTAAAACTTTGATTTTATCAGATAACTTCTCTTGAAGTGTTGACTCGATAGCGTAAAGTGTACCTGTTGAGCTTGACTCACAAGAACCACATGCACCAAGGTATCTGATGTAAATATCAATACTTCGCTCATTTGTTTTAATGTCAATAATCTCAACATCACCACCATCCATGATAAGAAACTGACGAACACTATCATCAATTACTGCGTCAACAGCTTTGATTTGTTGAACTAAAGTCATCTCTTCAAAGTTACCGCCACCAGCAGCCATCGCGTCAGCAGCAGCTTTCATTTTTTCTTTATCCATCTCTTTACGAGTGTCAGCTAAAATATCGACTAAGTACCATTCGCGAGCTTCATGTCCACCAGGCTTGATACAAGACTTACAAAAACCACCAGCTTTAGTGTAGTCTGTAATCTCTTCAACTGTTTTAAGATCATTTAACCTGATAACTTCTTGAAGTGTACCGAGTGAAACACGAGCACATTCACATACGATGATTTCTTCTTCAAAACTTTCAGCATCAACACCCATGTAAAGTCCAGCAGCTTTTTTTATAACATCATAAGCCATAACTGAACAGTGCATTTTTTGAGGTGGAACTGCCGGTGTTTCAGGATCATCACGAAGAGCAAGCTCAACGTCAATGTTCGTAATTTTAACAGCTTCTTGAACTGTTTTACCTATACAAAGTTCAGTCATAACATCAGAAGATGCGATAGCTGTACCACAACCAAAAGACTTAAACTTAGAGTTTACAATTTTGTCATTTTTAGGATCGATTTCCCAGTAAAGACGTACTGCATCTCCACAAGATTCAGCACCAAAATCAGCAACTATAAGTTTGTTGCCACGTTCTGTAGCCTCTGCGTCAAAGATTTCTCCTTGGTGTTGAGGGTTATTCATTAATGTCGTAACTTTATTTGAGTAAGCGTCCCAAAGTGATTCGCCTAATACGTCTGCTTTTGCCATAATATTTTCCTTTATTTAGTTTTATTTTATTTAATGTTCTATCTAGTGATGGTGAAGTTCACACTCTTGAACTTCTCCACCTTTTGTAGGTGCTTGTTTTGCAAATGACGATGAGATCATTCTTAAACGTGCAACTGCTTCTTTAAAGTGGTTGATAGTATAATCAATCTCCTCATCAGTAGTAAATCTTGAGAGACTTAGTCTAATTCCTGTGTGAGCAAGCTCATTATCAGCACCGATTGCAAGCATAACTGTGTTTGCTTCTAAATCAGCCGATGCACAAGCAGAACCTGTTGATGCTCCGATTTGACCATTGTTTAAGTCCCAAAGCATACCTTCACCCTCAACACCCTTAATAGATATAAGGATAGTATTTGGAGTACGATTTTGTCTATCTCCAACAACAAATGTATCATGTAGTTCTACAAGTGCATCTTCTAAACGGTCGCGTTTAGCTCTGATTTTTGACATTGTTGCTTGGATATCTTTAGTTGCAAGCTCCATAGCTTCACCCATTCCCACTATAAAAGGAACATTTAAAGTACCAGAACGTCTACCACCCATATGCTCACCACCATGTAACATAGGAGAAAGTGCTTGAGAGTTCTTAATGTAAAGAGCTCCTACACCTTTTGGTCCATGAAACTTGTGTGCAGAAAATGAGATGAAATCAACATGAGTTACTTGTAAGTCTACTGGTATCTTACCAACAGCTTGAACAGCATCTGAGTGAAATAGCACACCTTTTTCTTTACAAATTTGACCGATTTCATCGATAGGGTTTATCATACCAGTTTCATTTGATGCCCACATGATAGAAACAAGTGCTGTCTTATCTGTGATAAAACTCTTAACGGTATGTGCTTCAACAACACCTTGCTCATTTACAGGAAGATATGTAACTTTTACGCCTTGGTCTTCTAAAAACTTACAAGTAGAAAGGATAGAAGGATGTTCTACCTCTGTTGTAACGATATGGTTTTTATCACCATTTAGTACATGATCAACCCATACAGACTGGAGTACCCAGTTGTTAGACTCAGTAGCACATGATGTAAAAATAACATCATCTGCATCGCTAGCATTTATAGCAGTATAAACTTGGTCTATCGCTTTAGTGATAGCTGGGTGTGGTGCAGTACCATACTTATGCAGTGAGTTAGGGTTACCATATATTTCACTAAAAAATGGTTCCATCGCTTTTACTACTTTAGGATCACACATCGTAGTTGCATTATTATCTAAATAAACTTTCATATTTTACCTCTTTATATTAAGAATGATTATCACTCTTTTTAAATAAGACAATTTTTGTCTCTTTTAGTTTTGACATCATAATAGCTTTGTGATTATGATTTGCTTAAGACAAACTGATAGTTAGTTTACTTTAAGAATTAAAACAGAAGGGATAAGATGCTACAATTACATCTCTTATACAAAAAGGACTAAACATATATGTGCAATTTTAACAAACAGACACAAGAGACAAAAGCTCTTATCCACCTTTTTATGACTAAGGCTGCTGAGAATGTTGGTGGTACTAACTTTCTTTTAGAGCTCATCGAAGCGATGAAGAGTAAAAAGCCATATGCTTTAAGTGAAAAAAACACTCAAGTTGCTTCAAACCATACTATTATAAAATGGAATAAGCTTGTCTTTAAAGATAAAGTAGATCTTATTCGTAGCATTTTAGATAATCACAGTAGTTCAGAAGAACCTGACTTTAACATCTTAAATGAGCCAAACGCTAAAAAAAGAAAAAATATTTTGAATATGGTAAGAGCACTCACACCATTAGAGTTTATTGTG
>DQSP01000012.1 GCA_015663215.1 Sulfurimonas sp. | reverse complement strand
GGAAAAAGCAGAGTTTGTAGAGATTACATCTGCCGGACTTAAAGAGTCTCATGTTCATGATGTTATCATCACACAAGAAGCTCCAAACTATCATGTATAAAACTACTTTTAAACACATCTTTAATTAGCATAGTACATAATCTTGATTAAGGATTATGTATGCTAGATACAAATAAACAAAACTTTTTACTCTCCAAAAAGATTTAAGTGTAAAATATGCCCAAAATGCAAACATAAAAACTATAGTCAATTTGTAAACTTAAAAGAGCTTGTAAAAAGTGTACAAAATTTAGAAGTAGACTACATTCAAGGATATTATTTTAGAGAGCCCCAAGCTCCTGAGGAGTATGGACTAAATGTCTGGAGTGGTAACTTGAATTTATACTCACTTAAGTGCTACTTGATACCAAATTCACTAAAAAGCCCCTCAAAATATTCACTAACTTTTAGTAATTCTTCTGTTATTATTCCGAATGCTTTATCTTCAGCATAAGCCTCTTCTAATCGTTTAAAACTTTCGCTTTTTTCTGCTTGTGTAAGGTTCGTTTTTTTTCAACTGCTGTTTTTATTGCCTGTAAATGCTCGTAATATTTATGTGAACTCATTTTTTTCCTTTTTATTTAATAATTTGTATATTTGCCATCAGCTACATCAGTAGCTATAGCATCCAGTTTTTCTTGTAAAACACCTAATAATATTTCTGCCACTTTCTGATCATCAGCCTCTGGTACATCCCAATCTGTTATTGTTATATTTGCTTTAAAAAGCAACTCTAACTCTTTTTGTATTTCAGATTTTCTACTCTCTAAATCTTTTTCTATTGCTTGCATAATTTTTTTTCTTTGTATCTCTTTTAATAATTGTACTCTTATTTTATTATAGTTTATATAACAATGGGAAATAAATCTATTGTTTAACTAAATTATGCTATTTTATAAAAAACATTAGGAGTAATTATGGTTAATACTGTACATTATGCTGGATTTTGGATTCGTTTTCTTGCTTCACTTCTAGACACTATTTTTCTAGCACTTCCAGTTGGAATAGTTATTTACTTTTTAAGTGATGGTCACTGGTTTGATTTTTCTCAGTACCAAGATAATGTAATGATGGCAATGAGTGCAAACACACATGCCCTAGACAATCAACCTACAACTTCACTAAAATGGGAACTTATTTTTGAAGTTTCTGTTTTACTTGTTACAATGATTTTTTGGAAACGCTGGCGTGGAGCTACTCCTGGAAAAAAGTTTGTGCATATAAAGATAGTAGATGCCAAAACACTCCAAGATATTACAAACACTCAAGCAATAACTCGTTCTTTTGGTTATATAGCTTCTACTTTTGCATTTTTGATTGGTTTTTTGATGGTGGCTATAAGAAAAGATAAAAGAGGTCTACATGACCTCTTAGCGGGAACTGTTGTTATTTATGATGAAGAGTCTAAGTGATTCACTTCTAAATCACCCTCTTCTTTTTCACTCATAAAAAAACTATCTACACTTATGTTTTTAAATGCAGCATTGATAGAGGTAAAGAGTTGTGGAAAGTCTTTCTCCATTTTTGCGAGCATCTGTTTTGTACTCTCTCTTGCATGTGGCATTTTCACATCAAAACGCATAGCAGGACAAGCTTCATCTCCTATAGCTTCTATATCATTATCTACTACAAACGCACGGAGTTGGCGTTCTCGCATCTGAATAAGAGGTCGAATTACAACTAAACCATTAGTTGCCGTATATCTTGGAGCTAAACTTCTCATCTGACCGTTATATATAAAGTTCATAAAAAAACTCTCTACTGCATCGTCAAGGTGATGACCTAATGCTACTTTATTGCATTCTAACTCTAATGCTACTGAGTAGAGATACCCTCTTCGCATACGAGAGAAAAAACTACAAAAAGAAGAATTTTTACGAATCTTCTCTTTTGCTAGTTCGTATGTCTGTGTATTTTTTACGATATGCTTAATACCATTGTCTTCACAGTGTTTTGCTAGTGCAGAGTAATCTTCTCCCATACCATAGCTAATAGTCACTGCTACAAACTCAAACTCAAAAGGAGCACGACGTTGTTGCTCTCTCATAGCATGAATCATGGTTAACGAGTCTTTACCACCAGAGAGCCCTACGAGTATCTTATCACCCTCTTCTATGAGTTTGAACTCGGCGTTTGTCTTTCCAAGTTTTGACATGATTTTTTTAGAGAGTTTTATGCCCATTATTTGCTAATGACCTTATCAACCATTTTCATGATAAACTCTGCTGAGATAATTGCACTTGACTCCATAAACTCATCAAATGAAAAAGAAGCATCTGTGTCTGCTGTGTCACTTATAGCACGCAGAATGAAAAAAGGTACATTGAGTGCATTACAAACAACAGCTACGCTCCCACCTTCCATCTCTAAAGCATCTGCATTAAAATGTTTGACTATATTTTCTTTCATGCTAGAGTCATGAACAAACTGATCTCCAGTAGCAATAACACCTTCTATCACTTTTTTACCAAGTTCAGATGCTACTTCTTTAGAGAGCTTAAGTAAATCCTTATCTGTCTCTACAAAAACTGAACCCTCTGGAACATAACCCATAGGGTGACCAAACGCAGTGATGTCTAAATCATGCTGTGATAATTTTGTAGCGACTATTAAGTCCCCAATTTTAAGTTCAGGATTAATACCACCTGCTACACCCGAAAAGAGAAGTACATCACAAGAAAAATGCTCTATCATTGTAGTCGCAGTAAGAGTTGAAAAAACTTTTCCTATTTTTGAGTAAGCAACTACAAGTTCTGTGCCTTTATATGTAGCTTCATAGTATTTGTTACCCGCATACTCTGTTGTTTTATATGTACCAATTTTTTCTAATATTGGAGCCACTTCTTCGGGCATTGCACCCATAATTGCTATTTTCATCTTAAACCTCTACTGTTTTTATTATTTTTTTGAAATTTTCTTGTTGATTATTTATATTTCCAAGGCTGTCAACTGTACAAGAACCACCCCAAAACCCTAGTCCATCTTCAAAACCTACACGATTCACAAAGATAAGTTTAGCACTACACTCTAAAGATACTGTTTTAATAATGTCGTACCACTGCATTTGAATAGCTAAGCCATCGTCACTAAAGCCACGAGCAGGAGATGCCACAAGCACTATAATCATATCAGGATTTTGTTGTATAAGGTCGTGATGCACATTTTTATGCCACAGGTCTTCACAAACTACCATAGAGACTCTTTTTTCTCTTACTATAAAACTCTCAAAAACATCACCAGATTCAAAGTAACGAGCCTCTTCAAACATGCCATAGTTTGGAAGGTGTACTTTATTGTGTCTACTTATAAATTCACCATTAGAGAAATACAGAGCAGCATTTCTAAAATGAGATTTGCCTCTAAATGCAGCACCAACAACTATATCTATATCTTTACTCAACTCTTTCAACTCTTCGAGCTCTTGGAGACTCCAAGCATCTTCGCTCAGTTTATCTTGAAGCATATAACCACTGAGAGAGAGTTCAGGAAAGACTATTAAATCACTACTTTCTTTAACACTTTTAATAATATCTACAATATCACCTAAGTTACTTCTGTTTAACTTAGGTGATATTTGTGCAAGTGTTATTCTCATATTATGAGCAGGTTTCCTCTTTCACTTTTTCTAGAGATGCCATGTCAGAGATGTTAAGTGTTTTTAACTCTTTTGCTATTCTACGGTTGAGGCCTTTTAGTGTTATACCATTTCCAAACTCTATAGCTATATCAAGCTCAGGAGCTACTGCTAAAATAGACTGCTTATACTTTACAGGTTTAACAAGTTGGTCTTTTAAAAGTGATACTGCTTGTACTTTTGTATCGTATTTTTCAGTCGTTACATTTGATACTATTGGAGCGATAAAACTGTTTTTAACCATTGATTCCATAAGCTCTGCCAAAGGCTCTTGTGCAGAAGCTAAAAGCTCACAGTGAGAAGCAACTGACATATCAAGTAAGATAGCACGTTTTGCTCCTGCATCTTTAAAAGTTTGCTCTAATGAAGCTAAGTCATCTTTGATTCCAGCGACAACAAGTTGTCCATCTTGATTATAGTTTGCAGGCCATACTTTTTTACCCGCGTTTAAAGCATCTACACATACTTTCTCAACAGACTCATCATCAAGCCCAACAAGAACCATCATACCCGCGTTTACACCGTTACAAGCTTCTTGCATAAATGAACCACGTTTGTGTACAAGTTCTACCGCATCAACATAGTCAATAGCACCACTCGCACAAAGAGCGGAAAACTCACCTAAAGAATGTCCAAGAAACATAGTCGGTTTTACATCAGGGCAAGCATCTGTAAAAAGTTTATATGCTATCATTTGCACTAAAAGAATTGCAGGTTGTGTGTAAGCTGTTTGACCTAATTTCTCATTTTCTTCAAAAATCAACTCTTTAAAATCTACACCTATTCTCTCACCCGCTTTGGCAAACATCTCACGTGCAACTTCACTGTTGTCATAAAAGTCTTTACCCATTCCTACTGCTTGAGAACCCTGTCCTGCAAATATCATTGCTATTTTACTCATATATATCTCCTCGTATTTTATAAATATTTTTTATTATCTGCTATCTTTTTTCTTAATGTATTTCTGTTTAAGCCAAGCTTATCAGATAGTTGTAACTGTGAAGTAAATCTATCTAAACCAGCTCGTATTAAAGGTGCTTCATAAAGATACAAATATTTTCTATAGTCACTTTGAGAACCTATTTTATCATGTAAATAGTTCTCAATTATCTGCATCAATTCTTTATCTTGCATATCTTGGTGTAAGTAACGCACCATAACCTGACGCTTTAATGATTTAGCATTTTGACTCAAATCTGGTGTAAAATCAGCTAAATCAACTTTTTGCTCACCACCAAAGAGTGTGACTGCTTCAACTTCAAATAACTTTATTAATAATTCTACATCTTCCATACGCTCTGATAAAGATGGAATATCAAATTTAACACTAAATAAATCATCAATAAATTCATTTGAAAATGTTTGTTTAGATGTTGCAATAATCCTAACCTGTTTTTCTTTAATAGTTTGGATAAGGCGTTTAATATTTGGGGAGTTTTCTATGTTAGTAATGATAAGCTCACTACAGCTCTCGAGACTGACAAGTAACTCATCAAAATGAGATGCATCAACGATGGATGCATCTGGAAGTATAAATGAAGCTAAACACTTTTTACCAACCCCAGTTTCACCCATAATAAGGGCATTAACATTCAAGGTTTTTAAAAGTGTGGCTGTCTTAAGAGCCTGAAATGAAGCTTCACTTGCAGTTATAAAACTAGTGGCAACCACAACCTGTTCCACAGCTTTCACCCTCAGCAGGTTTGTTTTCAGCTGGCATACCAGTCATAACTTCATCAGCAGTAGCTTCTCTAATATCGTTGATAGAAACACTAAACATTAATGTTTTTCCTGCTAAAGGATGATTAAAGTCAATTGTTACTGTGTCTCCTCCAAACTCTTTTACAGTTACCTGTGTAGTTCCACCATCCTCAGCTTGACCATAAAGTGTCATACCAACTTCGAGTTGAATTCCAGCGAATTGATCAGCAGGAACTTCTTGAGTTGCATCATCATTATACTCACCATAAGCATCGGCAGGCTCTACTAAAACATCGCCCTTTTCTCCAATAGTCATATTCTCAATTCCCTTTTCTAAACCCGGAATAATTTGACCTTTACCGAACATAAATACTAATGGAGCACCACCAATATTACTATCTACTACTTTGTCACCATCTTTTACTTCATACTCTATTGATACGATTTGATTTGCTTCTATTGCCATCACTATTTCCTTATAATTTTAATTGCGCGATTTTAACATAATTTTCTATATTATGGCTGAAGATAAAGTTTTGCTTCTTTAGCCTCAGCAGAGTTTGGATACTTAGAGATAATTGCTTCAAAAAATGCTTTTGCATGCCCACTATCTCCTGACTCTTGCATACTTATTGCTGTATGTAACATAAGCTTTGGCATGTAAGATGCCTTAGAGTAGAGTGAAGAACTTTTTTTAAAATATGAAATTGCATTTGAGTAATTCTTTCTTCTATAGTTCATCTCACCAATCATATAATGAGCATAAGCAGGTTTATAGTTTTTACTTATTAAAAGCTCATAATTTTTAATAGCCTTAGTATAATAACGTTTATCGAAGTAAGCTTTTGCTTCTTTAGCAATAAGAGCAGAACTTTTACTCTCACTCTTTTTTTTCTGTACTTTTTTAGCACTGTTTTTAAGCTCTTTTACTACAAGTATTTTAAACGCATTTACATCTTTTACGAGAGTATTAAATTCACTCTTTGAGATATACTTTGTATTGATTTCGTTTACGATAAGAGACATTTCATCTAATAGAACTTGTTGTTGAACTAGTGAAGTTTCATTTTTTTGAACAAGCTCATTTAAACGTTTTTCGTATTCACTACTACTAATTTCTTTAAGCTTATCCTCTTGAATCTTGTTTTTTAAACTTACTTTATTATTGTGTGTCTGTCTACTTAAACTCTCTATAACACTCTGCAGTCCATCTATTCTTTCTCTTAATGAATCAAGCCTATCTGCTTGGTTATTACTTTTTACAGAAACTGAATGTAACTTCTTTTTTGTATCTAAAATAACTTTTTCATTTGATGTTAATCCATAAGGATTTGAACTCGTGAGGTCACCTGCACCAAATGCCGATGGTTCAGTTGCAGGTAAAAATAGTGGGAGTACAGAAGAGAGTAGTAAAACTATCTTGCTGTATTTCATTGTCGTAGCTACTACTAAACTAAGGTAGTAGTTTAAAATCTACACGACGATTTTTTGCATAACAATCTTGTGTTTTATCTTCACATACTGGATTTGATTCACCATAACTCACCATAGAAATACGACTACCGTCAATTCCTTCAGCAACTAAAGCTTTTTTAACAGCACTTGTACGTTTAAGACCTAGTGCGAAGTTATACTCATCACTTCCCCACTCATCACAATTACCTTCAAGTTTCACATTGTATGCAGATGCACCTGTTTTACCTAATTCTGCAGCTTTAGTTATTTTAACTTGGGCATCAGAATTAATGTTAAACTTATCAAAATCAAAATATACAGTTGAGAGTTCAGATTCTATATCTGACATACTCATATGTGATAATGTATTAGTTACTGAGTTAACTGTACTATCTTCTGCTGCAACTGTTTCAGTTTCAACGGCTTTAACTTCTTGTACTTCTGATGCATTTGT
>DQSP01000208.1 GCA_015663215.1 Sulfurimonas sp. | reverse complement strand
TCTTCGAGTGCAACTTTTTTAGCTAAGGCTATTCTTTGTTCCTCTTCAAGTGCAATTTTTTCAGCCAAGGCTACTCTTTTCTTTTCTTTGAGTGCAACTTTTTTTGCTAGAGCCAAAGCAGCTTTTCGTTCTTTTTTCTCTTTAAGTGCTAAAAGTTGTAACTTTTTTTTGGTTACTTTAGTTTTTGCTATTTTTTGTTTTAACCTAAAAAACTTCTTCTTTTCTTCTTTTAAAATACTTGTATAAATTGCTTGCTTTTTTTCTAAAAGTTTAAGAAGTTGATTCCTTGCCCTTTTCACCTTTTTTTTATAAAGAAGGGCTAATTCTTTTTTGCCTTAGCCACTTTCTGTTTTGCTTTATAACGTTTTAAAAATGATTTATATGGTTTATTTTCTTCTTTATCAATGAGTATATTTTTATAAGGAATATGATAGTCATACTTCACATAACGTGTGGCTAACATAAAATTATCTGAAATCACATCACCTTGGGCAACATGAGCTCTAGGTAAATTTACATCTAAAGTATCAAGAAAGTCTAATGCTTCTTTCTTAGTATCAAACTGACCAATACGTACTACAAAATCAATACCTTTTCTTTCAACTCTTGCAATCTCATTATTATCAGCCAATAACTCCATAAGCTTTTGAGCATCATAACGAAGTTCTATTGGCTTTGACTCAATATAAAACTTATTGACCTTATCTATTTTATGCAAGGCAATTTGTTCAGCCAACTTTTTCTCTTTGGCATAATAAAAGTTTCCTTCTTTCTTATAATTCAAAGATTCAAGCACAGCTGCATTGGTATGTATGTTTAAGGACTTGTTGATATATTTAGATTTCAAGTATATACCTCCATACCATCCATAACCTTCTTTAGCCGTACTTTTTACTTCACGCATTAATGTTTTAGCATAGTCATCTTTGTCACCATACAATGCATCATAAACAAACGCTGCTTTAGTACTTAAAAGACCTCTTTTATGTGTCGGCTTACGTTTAGTGTCTAAATTATCCCAAAGCTTACCCTCATTGTAAATGGTATTTTGAACCCAATACGGTTTACGGTCAAGTGATTCTTCTGTAGAAGTTGCAAACTTACCTGTTATGGTGTATCTGTCTTTAAGTGCCAAATAAATGTTTGAAGAATAATGCTTATACTTTAAATAATAAGGTTGCTCCATCATTGTCCATAAGTAACTCTCACCATTGGTAATTCTGTCTTCAAACCCCATTGGTACTTCGTAGCCATACGCTGCTTTATAATCTAAGTTACGCTCATCATACAAATGACTGTAACTCTTAATATTGAAAAACTTCAAGGCATTATGGATGTAAAACTCTTTTGCAGGATCCATAATATCATCAGCCCCACCTTTGTCTTTTCCATTAAACCATCTATTTTGCATCTTTTTCTCTAGAACTGCTCGCTTAAAGTCCCATTTAGCCACAATAGAGAAAATGTCTTCTCTATACTGAGGATAATCACGCTGTAAATGGTAAAGCCCTGTCATCATTTGTGCTACAGAGTATAAATCCCATCCTCCTGCAGTTCCAGCAGCTGAACCATCTTTTTTAACCATCTTCGCTGTTTTGGCATTGTAGTATAAGTTGGGTAATTCTTTATGATAAACCTTCATTTTTTTCAATGTGAAGATGAGTTTAGACATACGTTTTTCAAAAACATCTTTATAAATAATATCTAAAGATTCTGCTGAGATGGTTGCCATAATTGTTTTACCAATATGTTCAGGTTTAATAGTTTTATATTTATTTTTCCCATTAACCAATCCTGTTTCAGGGTTATAATTATTTTCAAAATAGTTCCACGCAATTTTCGCTGCCTGTAATGCCTCACCTTCACACCCACAATCAGCACTACTATTACTCTCAGTCCCTGCAAAAGGCTCTAAAATAAGTGCTTTCTTTTCAGTAGGTAAACAACGGAAGTTATTAATGGTATTTCGATAGTTGTCATAAGTTCCACGACTCTCTATCTTTTTAAGCTTCTGTAATGGACCCATTTTAGATGAAAGCATGGCTTCAAGTATAATCGAGTTGGTATTAAGTGTCATGGCTTTGTTTTGACCAGGACGTTTTTCATAAATACCAGCATAATAACCCTTTTTAGCGTCATAGTTATTCTTTAAATAGTTAAAAACTTTGTTTGAATATGGAGTATCAAATAAATATCGCATCCCAATTCCAGCTTTGGTACTCACTGTTTTGTATTCATCATAATCAGCCCCATGCTGGTTAATCGTTTTCCATGCTTCACCATTGGTATAAACGGTGTTAAATAAGAAGTATGGTCTTCTATCAATATTATCTTCAGTAACAGCTGTAATCTGCCCTGTTCGCTTGTAACGTTCTTCTTGAACCGTATACATATTTTTAATATATTTACTAGACTCAGGATCATCAACACCATACTCAAAACCTAAGTACCAAAATGGCTCAGACTCAACAAAGTTAGAGAAAAATGGACGGGTATCAGTAGGAATTTTAACCCCATATATTTCCACTTCTTTTAAGAATTTATATTGTCTAGCTTCACTTGCATTGTGTCCCCAAAGTTCATACCCTCGTCCTAAGTATTCTTCATAACCTGTCAATGCTTCATGGTTAATGTTTAACTTTCCATTGGTATACGTTCCACCATATAAATCACCCTCAACACTCAAAGCACGACAATAACGATAACGTAACATAAGCTTCTCAATCTCAGGTGCCAATGTTTCTTCACACTGTTCTATCATATTTAAAGATGAAAGCAAACGTGCCAAGTCGGCAGCTGACCATCCAATACCATCTTTAACAACCTTATTGACGTAGTTAACCATTTTTCCTGAATTGGTATTGTATGTCTTATTTGGAAGCTCATTGTTAAAAAGTGGCATTTTTTGCATGGTCGTTAAAAATTTTTTCATCATGTCTTCATAACGTGTTTGAGTAATGATTTTAAATTTTCTAGCAGCATAAATGGCATAAACAGCATTTGACCAATCCCAAGTTGCAGCTGAGGGGTACTTATGTGCAGCAGCTGTTAAACCTGTTTTTTCATTAAAATTGTTTTCAATATATTTCCAAGCAATACGGGCCATCTTTAGCTCTTCTTGACTAGGTGCACAACGAAGTTCACAAGGACTAACCGTTGCAGTAGGTTCAATACATTCCCCTGCTTTAAGTCCAACACTATCATAAAACCCACTGTACCACTTATCATCATCGGCTAGGGTAAATGAACTGTTTTCTTCAGTACTTGTTACAATGGTACAAGCTTTTTTATCTAGGGGTCGATAAATGCTTACTAAAAGTGCAATAAATAAAATAAAAACAAATAAATAAATGTAGTTGCTCTGTTTCGTTATCTTCATACAAAGGATCCTTATTCTAAAAAATATTATATATATAAATATTTTAAGTATATCATCATTTCTAAAGTATTTTTTTGAATTAAAAGGAATTTATTTATAATTTAGAGCCAGTATGTTTATTACTATTTTTTATTGTTTTTATAGCAATAATATATGTGAATGACTGTAGAAATATCCCTATTTTATATGCTTAAGTATGAAGTCGTAAACCTCTAAGTCCAACTCCATATACGATGGTTGAACAGCATTGTTCTTAGGGGAAATAGGATGCGATGCATTTTTAATCCAAAGTGATTCTATGTTGTTAAAATTAATAACCGAATATATTTCTAAATCTGCTAAATGCTTCATCGGCACCACCCTATCATCAATACTATGCAATCCCAAGGTCATAGTTTTATAAAACTGTAAGTTCTTTAACGGAGAGAAGCCATCAAGCCATTTTTTACGTACTTTTTTTTCTTTAAAACCCGATAAACGTATCTGTTTCTTTACAGAATTCAAGCGTAGATTACTCGTAATACTGTTATAAACAGCCACTTTAATATGGTTTTTCTTAGAAAGCTTTGTCGTTGCCATGTAAGCCAATTGGGCACCAGCAGACTCAGCCATAATAACCGTACGATTTAAGTCAATAAAATATTCTGAAGCATTACCCAATATATGTTCTATAGCACTTTTAACATCAGAAATCATTTCCTTCATGCCCACACTTGGTAAGTCCATCAAACGATAATTGATACTAACTGTCGTAAAACCCTTATCTGCATACTCTTCACAAAAATCATTAAAATTTACCTTATCACCCTGCGTCCATCCTCCCCCATGAACATAAATCAAAAGGGGGTTTTTTTTAGAATTTTTCTTATAAAATACATCATATTTTTGTAGTTTATCTAGCCCATACGCTACTTCAAGTTTTTCCAAAATTTCATGTTTAGACTTATAGGATATTTTCCATAAATGATAACGTAACAATGGACCAAAATATTTTGGTTCAACTTTAAAATCTTTTGGTTGAATTTTTTTACTTTGTTTAAAAGGAAACCATTGATTTAACGTAACTTCCTCTTCTTTTACCAGTGAATAATTAATTGAATTTTCTTTCAATAATTTTTCCCATTCGCCTATTCTTCTTTTATTTGAATCCATTATTACACATTTTGGGGTGTATAAATCTACTTGATACGCAGGAGAAATGGCTTTTAAAAGTTCTGTCCGTGAAGCTTTAACATTTAGTTTTACATTGAATTCATCAATAAGTTTACAAGTACTGTTTGTTTCCATAGTATCAAGACGTTTACACCCAAGTACATAATTGGCTTCAGGATTTTTGAGTACCAACCCTTTTATATGCTTACGATAATACTTAAGCATATTTCCCTGAGCAATGGTAAGGACTGTTGCATCAAATCCTTCTGCTAACAAGATAAGCTCTACTTGTTTTTCTTTTAGCTCAGACCTTATAGTATTTTGAATCTCATATATGCGTTCACCTAAGTCCAAAGAACTGTCCAATATAATCGTGTTATTCTCTTCCATAGCACATAAACTACTGTTCGTATCGGTAGTAAAACATAACTTCTTTTGACGCTCCCCATAAGAAAATGTAGTAAGTAAAAACATATATAAACATATATAAAATAACTTTGTAAAAGGTGGTATCATAATGTGTTTTTCGCCTTTGATTATCTAATTCATTTATTTTAGCATATTTATTTTATGTTAAATACTTCTTTACAAGCTTATCAAAATCTTCAAATACCAAAGGTTTAGCCAAATAAGCATTCATACCAGCATTTAAAAACTTCTCTTCATCTCCTTCTAATGCATTGGCTGTTAACGCAATAATCGGCACTTCATTACCACTGGCTCTGATAAACTTGCCAGTATCTATTCCATTGAGTATTGGCATGTTAATGTCCATAAAAACCAAGTCATATTGAACTTCACTCACTTTAAATATAGCCTCTTCTCCATTACTTACAAAGTCAACAGATATCTTATACTTTTTTAGTAATTCATCCATTAAAATTTGATTCATTTCATTGTCTTCTACAACTAAGACCTTTGCATGTTCTTTAAAAGGTTTCTCTTTTGTCTCTAATTTTTTTTCTTTTTGTATAACTTTTTTCGGAATTATTTCAACAACTTTACTTTTAATGGTAAAACCAAAAGTACTTCCCTCTCCCTCCTTACTTACTAAGTAAAATGACCCTTGCATTAGCTCAACCAAGGAGACAGATATGCTTAGACCCAAACCTGTTCCTCCAAACTCTCTGGTCGTTGAGTCATCTGCCTGAGCAAATGCTTCAAAAATAAGCTTTTGCCTATCTTTTGCTATACCAATACCTGAATCTTTTACTGAAAATTTCAACTCTAATTCATCTGTACTTTCATTTTCTAAAATTATGTTTACTTCTATGCTTCCATTATTAGGTGTAAATTTAATCGCATTTCCAATTAAATTAGAAAGTACCTGAGAGATTCTTAATTTATCAATCATAATTAATGAAGGAATACGCTTGTCTATAATTGAGTTATATTTAATATTTTTTTCATCTGTCTTAGCACTAAAAAGCTCTAATATATTTTCAAACTCAATAAAAGGATTAATTTCAATACAAGAAAGTGTCATTTTCCCACTTTCTATTTTAGAGAAATCTAAAATATCATTAACAATTCCAATAAGATTAGAAGATGAAGTACGAACTAACGAAATATATTTTTGCTGCTTTTCATCGAGTTCACTCTTTGCAAGAAGCTGAATGAAACCATCTATTCCATTTAGAGGTGTTCTTACTGAAAACTACGGAAAAAAGATTCAGCTAAAATGTCACTAAAAAATGAAATTAAAAACCTA
>DQSP01000280.1 GCA_015663215.1 Sulfurimonas sp. | reverse complement strand
TTAAGTGTTAATGGAAACGGTGAAGTTGTCGACTTAATAATAGACGAAACAACTTTAACGGATAAAAATATGCTACAAATTTTACTCATTGGTGCTATAAACGATGCAAGCAAAATGGTCCAAGACAACCAACAGCATAGTGCTATGAGCATGCTTGGTAATATAGGAAACCCATTTGGTGGGAGTAAGTAGGTGTTACGCCTATTTGTTCTTGCAAATTTTTTACTATTAAATATTTATGCCTGTCAAGGTGGTTACTTCTCATGTATAGAAAAAATCAAAGATTCACATACAATTCAAAACAATTCTCTTTATATACCTGTACAAAATAATAAGCTTCTTGTCTACTCAAAAGATAAACCAAAAGCTAAAATACTTAAATATGACCCTTTTCTTTCGCTTTATCTTATAGAGGATAAGAAAAAGTTTCATTATCCATTTTCTATAAATATGCACTTGCAACTTGGTAGTGCTATAGTAAACGACAGAGTATCTAAAGAGGGAAAAATTCTCAAAAATCAAATAGGTTTAAATTCTTTAGCTGTATATACTACAAACTTTAAAAACCCTGCACTCGTTACAAGTAGCTGTTGTTCGTTAGAGGGTATTGCAACACCTCGTGGGGTGATTGCTAAAGAGTATATTAAAAGATTTCTTTCCTCCCAACCGGCAACATATGCCAGCATCGGGATTCGTGTGAAAAATGAGAAAGGTTTTGTGATTGTAAGTGCTTCAAACCCATACTTAGAAAACAATCCATTACAAAAAGATGACTGTATAGTCGAGTTCGATGGTAAAAAAGTACAAGCAGCATCAGTTTTTATGCGTAGTGTTCTTTTCTCTAAAGTTGGCTCACATCATACCATTAAAATAAAACGCGATAAGAAGTTGATGACTTTTAAAGTAGTTAGTTCTAAGCGATATGGCGGTGGAGATATAAGCGATACATTTTTAGAACATAAAGGCATCTACTTTGATGATACACTTCATATAGTAGGACTCTCAGAGCATTTTTTGAAGTATGGTTTACTTGTAGGTGATCAACTACTTCAAGTTAATGGTGTCAAGGTGAAAAACCAAGAAGAACTCCTTATATACATAGAAAACTTCAAAGAGTTCTCTTCACTTCTTTTTTCACGAAGAAATTTCCAATTTTTTGTAAATATTAAGTAGAATAACCGTACAATTTCATATGCAAAAATTTGAGCAATTCTTAAGCGATAACTTACCTACTTCACAGAGTATTCATCCGACATATGAAGATGCTTTACAAAATATGCTTATAGCGGGTGGAAAACGATTTCGTCCTGCTCTTTTACTCGGTGTAGTAAAAGCTTACAACCCTTTGATGTTAGACTCAGCACGGCATGCAGCGTTTGCTATAGAACTGCTTCATACTTATTCACTCATTCATGACGATTTGCCGGCTATGGATGACTCACCACTTCGTCGTGGAAACCCTACACTTCATGTGACTTTTGATGAAGTAACAGCAATCCTTGCAGGAGATGCTTTAAATACTTACTCTTTTGAAGTTTTAGCTAATGCACCTTTTTCAGATGCAACTCGTGTGAAACTCATCCGAGAGTTAGCAACTAATGGTGGACTAAACGGTATGGTTCTGGGTCAAGCCATAGACTGCTACTTTGAGAATAAACCTCTCAAAGTAGAAGATATTAGAATCCTTCATACAAACAAAACTGCTAAACTTATAGCAGCTTCAATGAAAATGGGTGCTATTATAGTTGGTCGCGATGATGTAGCAGACACGCTTTATGACTTTGGTATAAAACTAGGACTTCTTTTTCAGATACAAGATGACATCTTGGATGTAACGCAGTCAAGTGAAGAAGCAGGTAAACTGACAAATAACGATGAAGATAAAAATAGTTTTGTGACTATTTTGGGACTTGATGCAAGTTTAAAAGAAGCAAATGACTTAGCAAACGAGCTAACAAATGAAATGCTTAGTTTTGATGAGAGTTTACAAAGTGAACTCTCTTCTTTACTAACAAAATACATAAACCGACATAAATAAGGAAAATAAGAGATGAATCAAACACGTCAAAAAATGGCCGATAGCATAAGATTTTTAGCAGCAGATATGGTTCAGGCAGCTAACTCAGGTCACCCAGGTGCACCAATGGGATTAGCAGATATTGCAGTTGTTTTAGGTGAACACTTAAATCATAACCCCAAAAATCCAGATTGGTTGAACCGTGATAGACTAGTGTTTTCAGGTGGACATGCAACGGGTCTTATCTATTCTCTTTATTATCTATGGGGATACGGCTTAGAAGTAGAGGACTTAAAAAACTTTCGTCAACTTGATTCTCTAACTCCCGGTCATCCAGAATACGGTCATACTAAAGGTATTGAGATTACAACTGGTCCTCTTGGTCAGGGGGTAGCAAACGCTGTTGGTTTTTCTATGGCATCTAAGTTTGTCGGGGCTCAGGTAAACTCTGATACTGCAGAGTTAATTGACCATACCGTATACTGTTTATGTGGAGATGGTGATTTAGAAGAGGGTCTTTCTTATGAGGCTTGTTCAATTGCAGGACACAACAAGCTAGATAACCTGATTCTTATTTATGATTCAAATAATATTACTATTGAAGGAAGTACTGAGCTAAGTATTTCTGAAAATATTCCTATGCGTTTTGAGTCTCAAGGCTGGGATGTTATAGAAATAGACGGACATGATTTTGATGAGATTAATGATGCAATAATCCAAGCTAAACTCAACACAAAACCGACTATCATCATCGCAAATACTATCATCGCTAAAGGTGCAAGTGCACTAGAGGGTTCACATCATGCACATGGTGCTCCTCTTGGTGATGAAATTATAGCAAAAGCAAAAGCAGATGCAGGGTTTGACCCAGCTAAAAAGTTTTTTGTTCCTGAAGATATTTTAGCGAGATTTAGATGTGCTATTGAGCATGGTGACTTACTGGAACGTGAGTGGATTCATAGACAAAAAACTCTTCCATTAATGGAGCAAAACGAAGCACTAGCAGGATTACAAAACCCTGATTTTTCTCGTATTAAGTATCCTACGTTTGACAAAAGTGAAGCAACTCGTGGTACTAATGGAAAGATTATGAATGCTATTGCAAGAGGAATTCCAGGTTTCGTAGGTGGTTCAGCTGATTTAAGCCCATCTAATAAGACAAACTTAACGGACATGGGAGTTTATCCAAAGGGTAGAAATATCTACTTTGGTATTCGTGAGCATGCGATGGCATCTATTGTAAATGCGATGGCTCTTTATGGTCCCCTTATGCCATTTTCAGCTACATTCTTTGTGTTCTCAGACTACCTAAAACCTGCTGCTCGTATAGCCGCTCTTACTGGAATACAGCAGTTCTTTATCTGGACACATGATAGTATAGGTGTAGGTGAAGATGGACCAACTCACCAACCAATAGAGCACCTTTCACAGTTTCGTGCACTACCGAACTTTTATGTATGGCGTCCAGCTGATGGGGCTGAGAATATTGAGGCATGGAAAACTGCATTAGCGATGAGAAAATCTCCATCTGCGTTTGTTTGCTCTCGCCAAAACCTATCAGTACTTCCAAAAGCAGTAGAAGGTGAAGCAAGTCGTGGTGGTTATTTACTAGCTAGTGATGAAAATGCTACTATCACTCTTATGGCATCAGGTTCTGAAGTTGAGTTAGCACTTAAAGTTAAAGAGACTCTAAATGCAGAGGGCATAAAAGCAAATGTTGTATCTGTTCCATGTTACGATCTTTTCATTGAACAAGATAGTTCATATATGAGTTCTATCATCAAAGAGGGAACAAAGACTGTAGCTATTGAAGCTGCTCGTGGTTTAGAGTGGTATAGACTTGCAGACACTGTAATAGCTATGGATACTTTTGGTGCTTCAGCTCCAGCGGGACAACTTTTTGAGAAGTTTGGTTTTACAGCAGAATCAATTGTAGCAAAGATAAAGTAAGTTTTAAACTTACTTTATTCCTCTTTCTTTTTATCTCTCTTCATATGCATCTTGCGTTTGGATGCGACTATCAACATAACCTCTTCCAACTGTAAAGTGATACAGAACTTGAAACTTATCTGATTTTAAACCAAGGAGAGAGTGCATCATATCATCTAAGAAACATCCTATTCCTGTTCCACTGAGACCCATTGAAGTTGCATCAAGATAAAGTTGCTGCCCTATAGCACCACACTCCCAGTAGAGTTCTTTGTATCTGTGTGCACCATAAGTATTTAACTGCTCTGAGAAGTTACATAACATCCCAAGACTAAACGCACCATCACTTGCTATTTCTTGTGCACAGCTAATCGTTTGACTCGTTACCATCGCATCTCTTTCATCTAAAAGATATAGACCAGGAAATTCACACTCTTGCCACTTAAACGTGGTGAACATCTGCTCTTTGAGTGCTTCTTTATCTCTCTCATTTCGAATAAGTATATAAATACCAGACTCATACTCTTTTACACGGTGAATGAATATAGCCAAATGTGCTGCGTTTTCTTTGCCGTCAAGTGAATTTACACAACCTGCTAAAAGTGTATGAAACTCATCTTTAGTTATAACAGAACGAACCTTATCCATCACATGAATACTTCTTCTTTGCATGATTACTTTTTTAGCTTCTTGTGTAGGTTCTGGAAGTACTTTTGCGATTGGTACATTTTTTTGAGATATTTGCATGACAGAAGTTGCATTTTCCACCTCTGTTATTATCTCCCAATTCTCCATAGTAGGACTCAGTTTATTTGCTATGCCATCAAAGACAAGTGGAACATTTTCAAGCAGTGTTTGGATATTTAAAGTACTATCGACTACTTCAGGGGAAACTACAAAAAGCATATCGGCATGCTCTCTCTCAAAAAATCTTTTTTCTTGAGAGAGCCCTAAAAGAGTTTCAATGTCACTATTACTCACACTTGTAAGAGGAGTAACTTTCCATCCCAACATCTTAGCAGATACTCTAATAGATTGCAGGGCATGACCTGCATCAAGGTTTACATATCTAAACGCACGCTCGCCATATTTCCAAGCTTCTCTCCATGAGATACCTGAGAGGCCTATAAGAAAACTGTCTTTAGGAAGTCTCTCCCAAAAACTTGTCTCAAATGAACTTAATATCTCAAGACCATGATTTTTAGGTGTGTAGTGAAAAACAGTTGTTCTGTTTTTTTGCTCCTCTAAAGTAGGTGGTGCAATGAGATAAGTTTCAGTCGGATGAAGGTTACCACTAGAAGCATTGCATCTAACAGCCCAAGAACTATCTCCTGAGACTTTCCAAGCAGCAATTCCCATGGAAAACTGTAAAAGTTGAGAAAGTGACTCTTTTAAAAGAGGAGCAGGGGGTAGGTCTGAGTCAAGAAGATGATAGGGAGGAGTTGCATTCTCTATGGCAAGAGGCAGAAGAAAAGAGTCTGCTCCATTATAGTTTCTAAAAGGATTAGGCTGCGTTTTCCAATCCATATAGCCAAGAGAACGAGCATATCTCTGTTGTGAGTGTTTTGTTGTTTGATGGTAATTAAATACTGTTTGTAAGTTTTTATTCATAAGCTGATTTTAGTGAATTTATCTTAAATTTATCCTCTAAAAGGGAAGCTAAAAAATTATTGTAGCCCAGTTTAATCTCGCTTTTGATAAAACTACTTTATGAAATTCTCAAACCTAAAACTCAAGACCCCATACTTAGAACTAGAACCTCCTTTTTACACTAAAGTAGAACCAACACCTCTTAAAAACCCTTTTCTTATTTCAGCTTCACAAGATGCTGCAAAACTTCTAGGAGTTGATGAAGATTTGAATCTTGATGAAAAACTTGTTGATATTATCAATGGCTCTTTAAAACTAGAGGGGAGTGAGACTTTTGCCATGTGCTACTCTGGACATCAGTTTGGACATTTTGCTGGGCGTTTAGGTGATGGTCGTGCTATAAACCTTGGTAAGGTAAATGGGTGGAACTTACAAGTTAAGGGTGCAGGTTTAACTGAGTACTCGCGTCAGGGTGATGGTCGTGCAGTTCTTCGTTCTAGTATAAGAGAGTATCTCCTAAGTGAGGCAATGTATGGTTTAGGTATAAGTACTACACGAGCACTTGCTCTCATTGGGAGTGATACAGATGTCCCACGTAAAAGATGGGAGAAGGGTGCAATAGTGTTAAGACTTTCTCCTACATGGGTGCGTTTTGGAACATTTGAGTACTTTAACTCTACGGGAGAGCATTCAAAACTAAAAACACTTGCTGATTATGTGATAGAAGAGTCATTTCCTCATCTTAAAGGGGTAGAGAGTGCTTACTTGAAAATGTATGCTGAGATAGTAAAAAATACAGCATCAACAATAGCATCTTGGCAGAGTGTAGGTTTTAATCATGGTGTTATGAATACAGACAATATGAGCATAGATGGACGCACTATCGACTATGGTCCTTTTGCCTTTTTAGATGACTACAAAAAAGAGAATATCTGTAATGAAACAGATAGAGATGGTCAGTATCGTTTCTCAAACCAACCAGCAACTGCACACTGGAACTTAGAGCGTTTAGCAGTAGCACTCTCACCTATCATAAACTATGATGAGATGGATGAGATTTTAGATGATATATTTCGCCCTATGCTAGAGAAAGAGTACAATAAGATAATGCAAGCAAAGATGGGTTTAGAGAAGGAAGATGAGGATGATAAAGATCTTTTGTATCAACTTCTACGATCTTTAGAGATGGCTAGTGTTGACTATACGCTCTTTTTTAGAAAACTCTCCCGTTTTAATGGAGATAAATCACCTATATTAGATATCTGTATCAACAGAGAGTATCTAGAGAAATGGTTAGATATGTATGAATCGCGTTTAGCCAAAGAAGATTTAGCAATAAAAAAACGACACGAAAAAATGTTAGCTGTAAATCCAAAATATATACTTAAAAATCATATACTCCAAGAAGCGATAGAAAAAGCACAAGCAGATGACTTTAGTATGATAGATGATTTACTCACAGTAGCATATAAGCCTTTTGATGAGCATCTAGACTTAGAGTACCTTACAAAACCAGTACCAATGAGTTCAAAAAATCTTAAACTCTCTTGTTCTTCTTAGAGGTGCCCTAAAGATAGTTAAGTAGTTTCAGTGCGATAAATACAACTCCCAAGAATAGACATGAAGAGACAAATACTAAAGCTGTAACAACTCTAGGTTTACACTCATATAATGATGCGATATTTACATTAGCAATAGCAAGTGG
>DQSP01000213.1 GCA_015663215.1 Sulfurimonas sp. | reverse complement strand
GTACTAAATCTGGTCAAATTAAAATCGAAGATTATGATGGAACGAGTGGTATGAATAGTTTTGGTGTTCCAACTGCAGAGATGCAAATGGATGGTAAAATTGGTAAACTAACATATGTAGAGGGATTAAAACCTTTTGAAACTGATAGATTTGCTGATTATAACCGTGATACTGGAAATATCTGGTGGGATGGTCTTAGTGGTTCATGGCAAAATGCTGTGGCAGCTGCTCACCCAGATCCAATTTCTGGTATGCACTGTTGGCACCAGAAAGTTATCTTAGAACCGGCACAGCCTGGTGATAAGATTGGTGATATTCAAGTTAACTATGAAAATAACTTTAAAATCTATCAAGGATGGAGAGATCAACTTACTCGTCCACTTAACTCTAGTGACAAACTACGTCGTCCTCAGCATATTAAGCGCCCATGGGTGCCTTTATCTGATAAAGCATACGCAGTTAATATCAAAGACTAACCTCTTTGATATACTCTTACACAAAGAGCTTAGCTCTTTGTGTAAACTTTTATATATCTTACTCCACTAAAACGAAACCCATAACATTCTTATAAACAATCCAAAACTACTTGTATACCCAACTTCTGAAAATACTAACTTTTGATTTTTATCGTAAATAAGTGTAGTAGGTAAAACATGTACATTTAAATTATCACTTAGTATATTTTCAGTGTCATTGATAACTCTATACTTTAAGTCATTATCTTGTAGGTATTTATGTATCTCATAATCAGTTCCAGAGTTTGTAGCTATGGTAATAACTTCATAATATTTTGAGATTCTATCAATATTATCTGCTTCTACCTTACATACAGGACACCAAGTAGCCCATACATGTACCATAAGGGGTTTATCTCTGTTTGGAGTATATAGAGTGTTGTCGATGAGTTTTGTGGGTTTTAAATTTAAGTCACTACGGTTAAGTTCTTGTGCTTTATAAAGACTAAGTCCATTAGCAAAAATAGTAATGAAAAGGGTAAAAAAGAGGAGTTCTTTGAAGTAGTGTTTGATTTTTTGTAACATAGAGATACCTTTGTAAGTGTATCTCTATATTGTACTAAAAATAAGTTAAATGAGTACTAGTACGATGCTGAGATTATTCAATCTCTGCATCAATTACGTCTTCGTCTTCCTTCTTTTTCTTAGCATCAGCTTCCGCTTTTTCTGGGTCTTGTTCTTTCTTGTACATCTCTTCTGCCATTTTATGAGCAGCTTCTGTAAGTGCTTTTACTTTCTCTTCAATTTTCTCTTTTGTCGCAGCTTCATCTTTAAGTACATCTTTAAGCTCTACTATTGCAGTTTCGATTTTAGCTTTTTCTTCTGCATCAAGATCATCACCCATGTCTGTCATAGACTTTTCAGTCTGAACAATGAGAGCATCAGCTTGATTTTTAAGATCAACTAACTCTTTACGCTCTGTATCAGCAGCCTTGTTCTCTTCTGCATCTTGAATCATTTTGTTAATCTCTTCTTCACTTAGTCCAGAACTTCCAGAGATAGTGATTGATTGTTTTTTACCAGTTCCTTTGTCTTCTGAAGAAACAGTAAGTATACCATTTGCATCGATGTCAAAAGTTACTTCAATTTGTGGCACACCACGTGGAGCTGCTGGAATGTCACCTAGCTCAAAAAGACCAAGAGACTTGTTATCTTTCATAAACTCACGCTCACCTTGACCAACAGAGATACTCACAGCTGGTTGGTTATCTTCAGCAGTTGAGAAAACTTGAGATTTCTTAACAGGAATTGTAGTTCCTTTTTCGATAATCTTAGTCATAACACCACCTAAAGTCTCAATACCAAGGCTTAGAGGAGTAACATCAAGAAGAAGAACATCTTTAACATCACCTCTTAAAACTCCACCTTGAATAGCAGCACCTGCAGCAACAACTTCATCAGGGTTTACACCTTTGTTTAAGTCTTTACCACCGAAGTATTTAGAAACAGCCTCTTGAGCCATTGGAACACGAGTAGATCCACCAACCATGATAATCTCTTTGATCTCATTGTTGTCTAAATCAGACTCGCTCATTGCAGTTTTGATGTGATCAATAGTCTCGTCAACTAAATCAGCAATCATACCCTCAAATTTAGCACGAGTTAGTTTTACAACAAGGTGCTGTGGACCAGCTTCTGTCATCGTGATAAATGGTAGGTTGATTTCTGTCTCAGTTGCAGAACTTAACTCTTTTTTAGCTGCTTCAGCAGAATCTTTGAGGCGCTGTAGAGCCATTTTATCATTTTTAAGCTCGATACCGTGAGAGTTTTTAAACTCATCATTTAAGAAATCAACGATTTTATTATCAAAATCATCTCCACCTAAAAATGCATTACCATCAGTTGAAAGAACTTCAAAAGTACCATCAGAGATCTCAAGAACTGTAACATCAAATGTACCACCACCAAGGTCATAAACAAGTACATTCTCTTCAGATTTACTTTCTAAACCATAAGCAAGTGCAGAAGCCGTTGGTTCATTAATGATACGAAGAACATTAAGACCTGCAATTGTACCTGCATCTTTTGTAGCCTTACGTTGTGCATCATTGAAGTATGCAGGAACTGTAATAACAGCGTCAGTTACAGTTGAACCGATGTAGGCTTCAGCATCCTCTTTTAGTTTTGCAAGAATTTTTGCTGAAATTTCTTGTGGAGTGTAAACTTTACCAGCTACATCAACACAAGCAGCACCATCTTTATCTACAATATTATAAGTTACTTTATCGTGAGCTGCTTTTGCATTCTCTTCGTTCATCATTAGACCCATAATTCTCTTAATAGAACTAATAGTCTTCTCTGGGTTTGTTATCGCTTGGCGTTTTGCTGGATCTCCAACAAGAACATCACCTTTATCTGTAAATGCTATAACTGACGGAGTTGTATTTTTACCCTCTGCATTTGGGATAATTTTTGCTTCACCACCCTCATAAACTGCTACACAGCTATTTGTTGTTCCTAAATCTATTCCTATTACTTTACTCATATCATTTCCTTGTAAATTAAATTATATTTTTTAAACAGTGCAAGTATACACTCTTTGGCTTCTCTCTTGAGCTACCTAGGTTGCTCAAGTAAAAAAGATTGTTTTTGTTGTGGCTAATTAGTTTGCCACGATTACCATCGCTTCACGAAGTGGGCGATTTTTATATTTGTATCCAGTTTGAAAAGTTTGAACTATCTGTCCTGACTCAACATCCTCACTATCTACTGCTTGAATAGCATTGTGAATGTTAGGATCAAAAGGTTCATCGTGACTTACTAATGTTACACCATGTTTATCAAGTTGTGTTAAAAATGACTTATGAGTAAGCTCAATTCCCTCTTTAAGTTTGTCAAAGAGTTCTGCTTTATCAGTATCGCCTTCAATAGACTTCATCGCACCGTCAAGTGCATCAAGTACAGGAATCATATCTTTTGCAAATTTTTCATTTGCATATTCAACTGCCGTATACTTTTCGCGTTCAAGTCTTTTTTTGATATTATCAAAGTCAGCATGAACACGAGCATATTTATCTTTTAGTGCGATTAATTCAGCTTCTAAAAGTTCAAATTCATTTTCAACTGCTTCTGCTTCAGCCTCTGCTTCATCTGTGACAATCTCTTCGTTTTCTATGACTATTTCCTCATTTATAGGGGTTTCGTCTTGTAATTCTTCGTTAGACATAATTGTTAAATAACTCCTTTCATTTAAAAGATAGGGGTATTATACACATTGAGTGTAACAATGTCAAGTGTGTCCTTATAAAATATAGTTAGAAAAGTTTAGTCTATATGTATCAAGTTGTATTTTAAATTATTATTTTACTTTAAGGAGGGTAAATAAAAACCTCTGTATAATATAACTAGATTAATAATAGGTCTTTATATGAATAATGATGAATTAATATTTGCTCCAGAAATTGTAGAAGATAAGTCACAACTCCATGAACTATTTAAAATAGTAATTATTGATGATGATCAAGAAGTACATGCTTTTACAAAACTTGCACTGAAGTCCTTTAAATATAACAACAAAAAAATAGAATTTATCTCTATATATAGTGAAAAAGAGGCAAGGGAAGTCTTACCTCTACATAAAGATATAGCAGTTGTTTTACTGGATGTAGTTATGGAAACAAATAACTCAGGTTTAGATATCGTAAAGTTTATTCGTAATGACTTACACAACGATATGAGTCGGATTATTATAAGAACAGGGCAACCTGGTGAAGCCCCTGAACGTTATGTGATTGATAATTATGATATAAATGACTATAAAGAAAAAACAGAGTTAACTACAGACAAGTTATATACAACAATTAGAACAGCATTAGTGCAATATTCACAACTCTTAGAACTACTCAATAAAAAGAGTGAGATGTATACTTTGCTAACAACAGACCAACTCACCTCTTTACCCAATAGAACAAAGTTGACGTATGACTTAGACTCTACAAAACCTCAAACATTAATGCTTATAGATATTGATAGGTTCTCACTCTTAAATGATGCATATGGATTTGATATAGGTGATGAAATATTAATACATATGAGCCAAATTATATCAAGAGTGTTAAGAAAAGACATGACTCTGTATAGGTTAGAATCTGACTTATTCGCTATTTTAATGCAGTCTACTGACACAGATTTATTAGAAGATGAAGTTGGAACTATCAAAGCACTTCTCGACAACTTTCCTTTTGAACTTGGTGACTTGTCATTGTATATCAGTGTGAGTATAGGAATAGTAAACTACCAACTTGGTAATATAATTCAAAAAGCAGAGCTTGCACTCAGAAAAGCTAGAGAAGTATCACGTAATCGTGTGGAATACTATGATGAATCTAGGGATTATATCTCATCCATAAAAAAAAATAATTCATGGACTGCTAGAATAACATATGCTTTAAACCATGACAATATATTAGTGTATTTTCAACCGATTGTAGAGTGTGCAACGGAAAAAATTGTTAAGTATGAAGCCCTTGTCCGCCTTGAGCATGATGGAGAGGTATATTCTCCTTTTCATTTTTTAAATACAGCACGTTACTCAGGTTATTTACATCAAATTACACAAAGGGTTTTTGAAAAAAGTTGTCAAAAATTTCAAGATAATGATTTGATGTTTTCTATAAATATTACAGATCATGACTTAGCAGAGAGTGGTTTTATAGAGTTTATTAACAAAACCTCTTCAAAATATAATATTGACAGGAGTAGAATTGTTTTTGAGATACTTGAAGAGACAAGCATGAGTAACAATATAATCGCAACAGAAAATTTAAGTAAACTAACAGCCTTAGGTTACTCTCTGAGCATAGATGATTTTGGTGCAGAGTGTTCTAACTTCTCTCAACTTGGAAAACATCACTATGAGAGTATTAAAATTGATGGGGCTTATATAAAAGATATTCAAACAAATAAAAATTCTCAGATAATTACAGAGTCAATACTATTTTTTACAAAAAAAATAGGTTTTAAAACAGTTGCTGAGTTTGTACACTCAAAAGCAGTATATGAGATAATAAAAGAGATGGGTGTTGATTATGCACAAGGTTATTACTTTGGTGAGCCTAAACCAGAGTTGATAAAATAAAGAAAGTCATGAAATTCTTAATATATATCTGTTTATTAGTTTTATTTACAACTTTTTCTTATGCAAATGAGAAGGAAAGAACCTTAAAGGGCGTACTCCTAAGTAGAATAAGCCAGCTCATCACTTATAGGCAAGGGAGTGAAGATTTTAAAATATGTATATATAAAGATAAGGATATGTACAAATCTTTACAAGGCTTATATAAAGGTAAAAAATACAAAGACTTACCTATAAAAGTTTTTAATATAGGTGAAAAAGAAGAGTTTTATAAATGTGACATACTATACTCTGAAAAAATAGATAAGAATTTACTCCAAAAATTCAAACATAAAGAATTGAGCTATACCTTACTGGTAAGCGACTCCATAGACAAATTATATGATGGTTTCATGCTAGCACTCTATTTAAAAGAAAATAAAATTAAAATTGCAATCAATCAAAAAGCTTTACAAAAGTCACAACTTAATATAAACTATAGACTTATTGGTGCTGCTTCAAAAATTATTAACCCTGTGAAGGAGAAGTGATGCAGCTAAATAACCTCCCTTTTAAACTTCAAATATACTTTTTTCTTTTTATAGTTGTTGTATTGACTTTGGCATCTGGTTTTTCTTATAACCTTATTACATCATATTCATATCAAACAAAATCATTTATCAATGGGAGCAAGATAGAAGCAGGGTTAATAGCTAACCACTCTATTGCACCGATTCTTTTTCTTGATAAAGAAGGTTTAGAAAATTCTTTAGCATACCTCAAACGCAACAGTTCTATACTCCAAATACAAGTTTACCTCGAAGATGGTTCTCTTTTTGGAGAGTATAAAAAAGAAAATTATACTAGGGAAATCAAGGGAACGATAGATAAAACAAAAGAGTCTTGGTTTATAAAAGATAAAAAAAAATGTGATAGTGCTTTAAATTCAAACTCCTATATAGTGAAAGAACCTTTGATTGTAAATGATGAGTTCTATGGGGTCTTATATCTTGAAAAAGATGTGAGTTCATTAAATCAATTTT
>DQSP01000228.1 GCA_015663215.1 Sulfurimonas sp. | reverse complement strand
TAAAGAATGCATGAGCCATAAGGTGAAAGAGTGCAACCCAGTAAGCCCCAAGTCCAGCAGCAGCAAACATATAACCTAACTGAGAGAGTGTTGAGTAAGCAACTACTCTTTTTATATCACGATTAACAAGTGCCATAGTTGCAGCAAATATTGCCACAAATGCACCAAGACTAGCGATAAAGAGACCAACATTTGGGATAAGAGCATATAACTCATTTGAACGAACTACAAGATAAACACCTGCTGTAACCATAGTCGCAGCATGAATAAGTGCAGAAACAGGTGTCGGACCTTCCATTGCATCAGCAAGCCACGTATGAAGTGGGAACTGTGCTGATTTACCCATAGCACCGATGAAAAGGAAAATACCTATCCATGTTAGTGTTGCGTGATCTAAATCGTGAAACGCAGCAAATGCACCATCATACTGAAGAGTACCAGTATTCCAATAAACAAGAAAAATACCAATTAACATTCCAAGATCAGCTATACGGTTCATAATAAATGCTTCGTTGGCTGCCCATGTTGCTGATTCTTTATGAAACCAAAAACCAATAAGTAACCAAGAACAAAGACCAACACCTTCCCAACCTATGAAAAGACCTACAAAGTTATCACTCATAACAAGAATCATCATTGAAAAAACAAAAGCTGAAAGATAAGAGAAAAATCTATTAAATCCAGAATCATGATCCATATAACCTATCGCATAAATATGCACGATAGTTGAAACAAGAGTTACAACCATCATCATAGTTACAGAAACCTGATCTACTACAAAACCAAAAGGAATGTAAAGGTTACCTGTAGCCATCCAAGTCATCAACTCAACATGAACAATTTCTTCACCGCTTAAAACATGTGTTAAAAGCATAGAACTCGCTACAAACGCAGTAAAGATAAGTAAACTAGCTATAATTCCTACAAACTTCTTTTTTGGTGTTGCAGTAAAAAGTGCTGCAAAAAGTGAACTTACTAATGGTGCAAATAGTGCTATATATAAATATTTTTCCATCTGTTTATCCTCTCATACTTGTTAATGTGTCTAAGTCAATCGTGCCGTGGCGTTTATGCCAAACGATTAATAAACCAAGTCCTACAGCCAACTCAGAAGCAGCGATTGCAATTACGAAAAATGCAAACATCTGACCTGTTAAGTCACCATAGTAATGTGAAATTGCTGCAAAGCCTACATTAACTGCGTTAAGTAAAATTTCTGTTGCAAAAAAGAGCATAAGAAGATTCTTTCTACGCATTACACCTATTAGACCTATACAAAATAATATTGTAGATAGAACTAGATAGTGATTTAAACCAATTTCCATCATGAGAGTACCTTCTTATTTTTTTCATCTTCAATTGCTTGTATCTCTTCAGCATTTAAAAGTGTTAGTGATAAATCCATCTTCTTTCCAGCTAAAACAATTCCAGCAACCATTGCCACTAAAAGCATAATAGCAGCAACTTCAAATGGAACAAGGTACTTTGTAAAAAGAACCATACCAACCATTTGAGTATTACCTGCACCTTCTATCATTGGATAAAAAGCTTGCATATTTGTAGAGATGATTGGAGCTGAAAAGATAGCAACTATCATAACTGCTGCGAGAACACTCAAACCAACTACAATATATTTGTTTCCATTCTTCTCTTTTACTTCACGAGTTGTATCAAAGAACATCATACCAAATGCATAGAGTGCCATAACAGCACCTGTGTAGACGATAATTTGTACCGCACCTAAAAAATCAGCACCTAGAATAAAGAAAAATGCTGATATAAAAATCATTCCTGCTGCTAATGCACTGAGTGCATATAACGCTTGTGCTGTAGTTACAGTTATGTAAAACATCGTTATTGTTAAAAATGCAAACAGGTAAAATGCTACTGCTTCAAACATAGTCCAATCTCCTTAATATGCTAGAGGTGTTGTTTTAACACGCTCATCTTCATGTGGTGTAATAGCACCAAAACCTTCGAACTCTTTTTGAGCATTTGCTTTCATAACATCAATTGGCGTTAGCATTCCTGCATAATCAATAAAATGTTCACGCTGGTCAGATGCATTTTCATACTCTCCACCATGTGTAATTGCTAACTCTGGGCAAACTTCAGCACAGTATCCACAAAAGATACAGCGACCAAGGTTAATCGTATAACTTGAAACCTCTTTACGAGAATCTTCATCTATACTTGTATCCATACGAATACAATCAGAGATACAAATCTTCTCACAAAGTCCACAACCAATACAACGCTCAGCATCAGACTCCCAAAGGCGTTTCATCTCATGAATAGCACGGTAACGTGGTCCAATAGGCATCTTCTCCTCTGGGTAAGAGATAGTATGAATATCAAACTTAATCATCTCTCTCATAACTACCCACAAACCTACAAAAAGCTCAATTCTAAATGTTCTTTTTACTATTCGCTTGAATTGTCCCCAACCATCAGTCGGATAATCTTCAATGTCTACCATATAGTAGCCGTTATCAGCTACGTTTCTATTATTAAATTGTTCCATCATCATCCCTTAAAACATCATCACAAAACCAGTGATAACAACGTTAATCACTGCTAATGGCATAAGTACTTTCCAACATAACCACATAAGTTGATCTGGTCTTACATCTGGCCATGCAGCTCTAGTCCATAAGAAAAAGAAGAAGAAAAATGCCATCTTACCAAGTAATGCAAATGCACCTAAAACACTTCCATCACCAAAACCACCAAGAAAAATGATAGGGATAACAAAAGAGATAAAGAACATATTTGCATACTCACCGATGAAGAAAAGACCCCATCTCATACCAGAGTACTCAGTACCAAAACCATCAATAATTTCGTGGTCGTTTGCGATTAGGTGAAATGGTGTACGACCAGTTTCAGCAAAGGCAGCAATCCAAAAAAGTATAAATGCAAGAGGTTGTGACCAAACTAACCAACCATTTTCAATCTGGTAGTTATTAAAGTCAATAAGTGAAAGTGAACCTACTAACATAATCGGTGCAAGTGCAGCAAGTCCAGTTACAACCTCATAAGAGATAAACACAGCAGCAGCACGAGCAGCTGAAAGTAGTGCAAACTTATTTGCTGAAGCCATACCACCAAGCAGTGGACCAAAAAGACCAATAGCCATAACACCAAGAACATATAAAATACCGATGTCAATATCTGCAACTATTGGATGTACTTCGTATCCAAAAACTGTAAATGATGGTAAAAAAGGTATCGCTGCTGCTGCCATAAATGCAGTAGCTGCTGTAATTACTGGTGCTATCTTAAAGATAGGTGCTACTACACCTGAAGGGATAATATCCTCTTTTGTAAAAAGCTTGATACCATCTGCTCCAACTTGAAGAAGTCCAAAGGGACCTACATTCATCGGCCCAAGACGACGTTGCATAAATGCAAGTATCTTACGTTCAAAATATGTACCAATTCCCGCTAATGCTGAGAATACAAGTAAAATTACAACGACTTTTATAACCGTTTCAATTAAATATGCGTTATCCATATACTATACCTTTTTTATCGAAGCTGAAGCAAAACGATACGCGTTCACTAAAGCCCCTGAGTTTAATTTCGAATCAAATGTTGGTAAGATTGTGATATTTCCTGCAAATTTATTATCACTTACTATATTCGCAGTAAGTTCACCATTTGCAGTTGTAACAGATACACTATCGCCTTCACTAAGTTCTGATTCTTCTAAGCTTTGAGCACTCATGTAAACACCACTTTTCTCATCAAGATTTGTAGTGTTTTTAGTAAAGTCTGTAAACTGTCTCACAGGGTTTGCTAAATAGATCAAGCTTCCCTCTAAAAGGAGTGCTTCATCAATCTTGCTAACACTTTCATCACTTCCTACAGTTACATCCAAGTTATCAAGCTTGTATCCACGAATCTCCTCACCGCTATTTGTGTAATAATCTGGAAGGTCATCAAACTCTTCTGCTTTAAATCCTGCAACAGTTCCAAGAGCAACTGTATAATCAATAGTATTCTCAGCATCCAAACCTAATGCATTCGCAATATCATTTAATGTGTATCCACCATATGTAAGTGCTGCATTTGTGGGGTTTACATGTTTATTAATACTTGTAAGAGTTCCTTCTTGCTGATTTATAGCTGGCATATCGAGGTCACCCTCACCCAAACCATTAAGTTCAAAGTCAGCTACTGTGTTATATCCGATTGCATATTCTCCAGCACTGTCACTTAGCTCATTTATTAAAGCAACACCAAGTGTATTTGTAAGTGTAGGTATCATTACAAGTTCAAACTCTGAGTATTTCTCAACAAGTGCTACTAAACGTGCTAAGTTTTTAGAGTTTGGATGGTTATAAAGGTCAGGTCCTACTATCATAGAAAAAGTATCTTTTTTCTTCATAAGTTTTTCAAAAGTTTCCATAAAGTTATCAGCCATACCAAGCATAGCAAAAAGTCTGTTATCATCAACTTCAACTTCTTTACTTACTTTTGTAGAAACCATTTTTGACTTTTCTACTTCTATCTCTATTTCTTCGCCTGTCTCTTCGTTAACTTTCATCTCTTTAACTATTTCAACAACTTTTTCTTTTACAACTTCAGTAACTGTAATAGTCTTAGTCGAGTGAAATGATGCTAAATAATCAACGATATCCGTTGGAAGTTTAGACTTATCTGCAAAAAGGTCAAGAACAAGATAAAGTACTGTCTCTTCTTGAAGTGGTTTGTGGTTTACACAAACAATATTTTTACTCAGACCTGCAATGATTGGATCATCCACTGGGTGAAAGTAAAGTGCTGCACCTTTATTTGTAGTGAGAGAGTTATTAAGAGCATATCTCGCATTTGGATTGTCAGTTTTAATCGCTGTACCAACACTTACTATAAAGTTAGAGTTCATAGCAACTTTTAAATCACTTCCATACAGAGCTTTTCCACTCACAGCAGAGTAGTCACTTAAGAAAGTTTGAAAAGATTTAGCTTCATCATTTATAAGTTTGTATCCAAACTTATCTTTTAGCTTTTCTAATATATATGCTTCTTCATTTGTAATAGTACTCGTAAACTTAATTGTATCCGCTTTTTTGAATGCCTCTACTGCGTTTGCAAATGCTGTTTCATCTTTAGTAACATCTCTGTTTTCATAATCAAAACCGTAACGTCCAGCACCACATAAAGATACATAGTTCCACTCATTCATAACACGGTAGATTTTATCATCAGGATTTTCAACACTTGTATGCTTCACATCGTAAGTGATTTGACATCCAGCAGAACAGTGACCACAAGTAGCAGGTATTTTTGTAAGTTCCCATGCATTTGACTTGTACATAAACTCAGTATCAACAAGTGCTCCAACTGGACAAACAGATGCACACTCTCCACATGAAGTACAGTCAAGAACATCAGTACCGTTAGTTAAGCCGATAACCGATTTGTTAAGCTTGTTCCACATTGCATAAGCATCTTTAGGCATACTCTCTTTAAACTCAGCATTAAGTGGATCTGCACCACGAGCTATAGTCTTAAGTGAGTTATCACCAATCATATCTTTACATACGGTAACGCAGCGTTCACATACGATACAAAGACCCGGATCATAGTGAAGGTGTCCCCAGTCATGAGAAGATCTATCTACATCTTTTACAGAGTAGCTTTGAGAATCAACACCTATCTCAAGTGTATAGTTCTGAAGCTCACACTCTCCTGATTGATCACATACACCACATTGAAGAGGATGATTTACATCATAAACTTCCATGATAGCACGGCGCTCTTTTTCAATATTTTCAGTTGTAGTTATGACATTCATACCCTCTTTAGCTTTTGCATTACAAGCATATACTTGTTTTCCATCCGCTTCTACAAGACAAATACGACAAGCCAAAGTTGGACTACATCTTGTCAAATAACATATTGCAGGTATGTAAATATCATTTGCACGTGCTGCGTTGAGTATAAACTCACCCTCTTGTGTAACAATTTCTTTTCCGTCTATGTTTATGCTTACATTACTCATTTATCTACTCTCACTGTTTTGATTTATTTTATTAATTTTAGATCTCTCAAACTTGTACCTTTGCAATTGGACATCAATATCAGATATTGGGTTTATTGCAATTGTTCCTTTGAGTTCATTATCAATTTTAAACTCTCTATTAATCGTTTGTCCATCAAATGCAATCGAGATAAAATCTCCATCAGAAATTTTAGCTGCATTTGCAAACTGAACTGATCCATGTAAAGATTTATCATCTTTATGCAGTCCATGGGCATGATAAATAACTGTACCATTATACTCAGGTAAATCTTCAACTTCTTGTAACTCTGCATCTACTGCACTCGTTTGAGATATTTCCATTTCATTCACTAAACTAGAAGCGATATATATTGAAATGTCATAATTATTCTCAATAAGTGCACATATTTTTGCAATGTTTTGTGCTCTAGGGTGTGCCATTAGATCATCACCAAGTATTAATACTCTAGTATTTGCCGCTTTAAAGAGTGCAACAGTTTCTTCGAACTCTTCTTCGCCTGTATTACTTTCAGCTTCCAAATAAGCTACATCTAAGGCATCTAAAAAGTTTTTTGTTCTCTCTGGTAAATTTTCACCCTCAAGTAGGTAATATGCAAGTAATGCTATTACTCCCTCTTCTGAACCTGGTTCATATTTCATAAACTGATTCGTGATTGCCCTCATTGCTGGATCATCAATTGGGTGTGAATAAACTATTTTCACATCTTCTTTTCTAGATAGAACTTCTAACATTTTATATAACTCTGGGCTATCTGTTGCTATTTTTGTGCCCAGCACCATAATAGCATCAGCATTTTGAATAATTTCTACACAAGCATCATATCGTTTCTTACTACTTACAGCAGTATATGCATGCATAAAGTGTTGTAACAACATAGCTTGTGTAGTTTTTGAATTTATTATTTTGCCCATTATCTTAATTACTTATCTTTTAGCTACGACAGTCCAGTCGACTTCATTAAACTTTAAAGAGTTGTTAAGAACATATCCGCACTCTTTTATCAAATCTGCACTTCTTTGAACGGGTGAAAAATCACCAATCTCAAAAAGAAATATTGCTACTTCTCCAGCCTTATGAACCTCAAGAATTTCTTTCATTCTTGGTTCAAAATTATCTTTTAAATGTCTTAAATCATATCTTTTCATTATCTGTCCACTTCCCCAAAAACTATGTTCGTTGTTCCAATAATAGAAACAACATCTGGAATATAGTGACCTGGTAAAAGGTCAGTTAAAATACCTGTGTGCCAAAAAGATGGTGCACGAAGTTTTAGTCTATATGGATAAGGTCCACCCTGAGAGTTTATAAAGAAACCAAGCTCACCTTTTGGTGACTCCGTTGCAATATAAACTTCACCAACTGGTGGTCTCATACCCTGTGTTACTAAAACAAAGTGTTGCATAAGTGAGTAGTTTTGAGTCATAATATCTAGCTTAGGAGCTGAGATATATTTTGGTGAATGAGCCATTAACTCTGTTTGGTTATTTTTCACTGTCTCTTCGTACATATCTATTGTTTGATAAAGAATCTTTGCTGTTTCTCTCATCTCTTGCATGTAAACGCGGTAACGAGCAAAGTTGTCACCTTTATCAGACCAAGGTACATTAAACTCTATCTCGTCATATAGCTCATACGGCTCTTCTTTACGAATATCCCAAGCTACACCAGATGCTCTTAACATTGGACCAGTACAACCCCATGAAAGTGCCATCTCTTTAGAAATAACACCAACACCTTCCATTCTCATCAGCCAAATACGATTTTTATCAAGCAGGTCTTCATAATCTTTGATATTACCTGGTAATTTGTCTAAAAATGTTTTAAGTTGGGAGATAAAAGTATCCTGAATATCCAAAGGAACCCCACCAATACGAATAGCTGCATGCGTTAAACGAGCGCCACAATAACCCTCAATGATGTCCATTAAATACTCTCTCTCACGGAAAGC
>DQSP01000149.1 GCA_015663215.1 Sulfurimonas sp. | reverse complement strand
TTGCTTTTTTAAAACCAAGTAGGCTTATTTTTACTGCTGCATATAAAAGTGTTAAAAAAGCAACTGTACTTAATGCACTCATCATTTGGTACCAAGGTTCCACATCTGTCCATATAAGAATAAAAAGAAGGAAAAACAATATATTTAAAAAGAGTAAAAACTTATATATTTTTGGTAAGTGTTTTTTTATATCCAGCAGAGCACTTGAAAAAAGTATGAGAAAAGAGACAGCTAATGAGACAAAGGCATGGAGTTCATCATACAAAGAGTAAAATCCAAAGTCAATTATGAGTCCACTAAAGATAGAGATAAAAACACCAAAAAGCACTATATAACCTGCATAATATCCATACACTTTCTCTTTTAACGAAAGGAATAAAAAGCTGTTTATTAACAGTGCCATAATTAAACCACCAAAATAAAACATATACAAAAAGAGTTCTATTTCTCGTTCTCTATACAATTCTTTTACATCACTAAAGATTTGAAATGTTCCTGCATTTCCAAATCTAGATACTGTTTTGATGTAGAGTGTTTTACTCTCTTTACTTTTTATATTAAAGCTAAATATAGGATCACCCATCTGCATTCCTGTTTGGTCTTTAAATATTGCTAAACCAAACCTATGTTCTTTATAACCTTTACCGTCATCTATGTATATTTTAAATTCATCAGTATAAAGTTTTTTGTAGTAGAGAGTAAACGCTTCAATACTACTCTCATTCTTAAGCACAAGTTTAAACCAGATTGCTTTAGAGTAGTAACCTAAAGTGTATTTACTAGGTATCTGTTGCTCAAACACACTCTTTTGTATACTCTGTATATTTAAAGTATTGTTTACATCTTGTAGATACTCTAAAGAGAAATTATCATAAATTTGAACATCATTTTCGAGTGTTAATTCTGCGAATAAGGATGTGAATAAAAGGAGAAGAATAAAAATATGTTTCATTAAATTACATCTTTTTAGCACTATGCTATCATAATTATTCATATAAAAACTTAAATATACTAGGCTTATTGGCTTAAAACTTGTTATCATACCCTCATAAAAATATAAGGAAAACAAATGAAGTCTTTATTTATCAAGCTTTTTATACTACTTTTTCTCTTAGGTGGACTCCAAGCAAATGAGCAATACAGTGTTGATGCCAAACATTCAACTGTTTACTACAAATCTCTTGCCGATATTCTCTTTTTTATAGACAACTCTATCTTAGGAGTCAATCAAAAGATACAAGGTCAAATAAATGTTGTAGATAACAAACTTATCAATGGGAAAATTATCATAGACATAAAAGGTTTTGATACTGATAATAGCTATAGAGATTCTGATGTTATGAGTATTCTCGGTTATGAAACAGAACAACATATCATCTTTACTATCAACAAAACAGAAACTACACAAGGGCAACTTTATTTAGTAGGTGAACTTGAAGTAAATAGTGTTGCAAAAGAAATAAAAATGCCAGTTGTAAAAACATACATAGACAATTCTATAACTTATAGTGGAAAGCTTGATGTTAAGTATAGTGATTTTGGTATGACTCCACCAACGCTAGCAGGTTTTATCAAAAAAGCGAAAGAAAGTTTAGAGATAGGTGCTACAATTACGTTTGTAAAAGATAATTAATTTGTAAAAACAAAATAAGAGATATAATTCTCTTATGCAAAACAAGATTACAATAAAAACTATATTTGAACTTATTTTAGAGAAAAAGAAAATCCTCATTTATGGGCAGATTATCACACTCTTTGCTATCTTAGTGAGTGTGCCAATCCCTTTAATGCTCCCTGTTATGGTAGATGAAATCCTTTTAAATAAACCAGGACTTTTTGTAGAGACTATCAACTCTCTACTTGGTTCAACCTCTGCGTTTAACTACATACTTATCGTTGCTTTAGCCGTGATATTTCTACGTTTTATCTACTACATCTTTACCGTTGTTTTAACAAAAATATTTACACACATCTCTAAGTATGTTACTTTTATGCTTCGCCAGAGACTTATAAAGCACCTACAAATCACCTCTATGAATGAGTACGAAACCATAGGAAGTGGTGCTATCACTTCTAGCCTTGTCACAGATGTCAACACCCTTGATGGTTTTATCATAACCGCTGTAAGTAAAGTTGTCGCATCTATCTTAACACTTCTTGCCATTGCTTTAGTAATGCTTAGTATCGACCCTATTTTAGGGTTAATGATACTTGTCATTCAGCCTCTTATAATGCTTCTTAGTAAAAAGATGTCAAAAAAAGTGGGTGGACTTAAAAAGGCAGAAAATAGTGCAATAGCAAACTTTCAAGAGGATGTAGGTGAGAGTTTAGAGCTGTTTGGACAGATAAAAGCGAGTAACCAAGAGAGTTTCTTCTTCTCACGAGCTATAAAACTAGCAGACAAAATCCAAACAACTTCTAATGAGTATGGTTATAAAAATGTCGCCTATGAGCGACTCTCATACACTATCTTTCTTATCATGTTTGAAATTTTACGTGCTAGTGGGCTACTTCTAGTGGTTTATAGTGACCTCAGCATAGGAATGATGTTTGCCATGTTTGGCTACATCTGGTTTATCATGACACCAGTTCAAGACCTTCTTGGTTTTCAGTATGCATACTCTTCAGCTATGTCAGCACTTGAACGCATCAACACTATTTTAGCCCTAAAAACAGAAGTGAGTGGCACACAGAAGCTCACAACAAGCTCTGTAAATATATCCTTAGAAAATGTTGATTTCTCCTATGCTAGTGGTAAAAATATACTAGAAGATATCTCTCTGACTATCCCACAAGGCTGTAAAATAGCACTCATTGGGGCAAGTGGAAGTGGAAAAACGACACTTGCACAAGTTATCTCAGGATTTTATGAAAAATGCCGTGGTGAAATTTACTATAACGATATTTCCACACATGATTTAGACAAAAGCTCTTTAAGAGAAAAAGTATACCTCGTTTTACAGATGCCAATACTTTTTAACTCAAGTTTGCGTTTTAATATCACTATGGGTGATGAAAGTATTAACGATGAGCATATACATCAAGCACTCAAAACAGCACAACTTTATGAGATGATAGAAAAAATGGAAGATGGACTTGATACAATAGTCGGGCATCATGGTGTTAGACTCTCAGGAGGTCAGAGACAGCGTTTGAGCATCGCTCGAATGATTATCGCCAATCCTAGTGTCGTTATATTTGATGAGTCAACTTCTGCTCTTGATGTTCACACCGAGATGAAGTTACAACTTGCCCTTGAAGGTATACTCAAAGATAAAACAGTCATCACTATCGCACATAGACTTTCAACTGTAAAGAATGCAGATAAGATTTATGTTTTAGAAGAGGGGAAAATTGTGCAAGATGGTACACATAAAGAACTAGAAAATGAAGAGGGACACTACAAAGAGTTTGTAAGAAAACAGCTAATTTAGTACAATATAAACCGAACTTAATAAAGGACTTTTTTATGGGTAAACAATATAAGACATTAAAACAAAAAGATATAGATTTCATAAAAGAGCAGAAGCTTTTTTATCTTGCATCTTGTTCAGGTGGTGAAGTAAACCTCTCTCCAAAAGGTTATGACTCCATCAGAGTTTTAGATGAGAGTACTCTACTTTTTATGCAGTATCCTGGAAGTGGAAATAGAACTTATAGAGATACCGCTGCAGGTGGCGAAATCACCCTAGTTTTTAATGCTTTTGTTGGCAAACCTCAGATACTAAGACTTTTTTGTAAGGCTGAAATAGTTGAGCGAGAAGATGCAGACTTCGATGCTTACGCCAAAGAGTTTGGAGAGATTAAAAATATAGTACGTAACTTTTTTCGTTTTAATATCTATGCTGTGGAGACTAGTTGCGGGGAAGCTGTTCCTATAATGGAGTACAAAGAAGACAGAATAGAATACCGAGAATGGGCTATAAAGTTAGATAAAAAAGGTAAACTTAATGAGTACAATGCTAAAACATTTACTCCTGTTGATCTCTCTAAAGTGACTACCTAGTGCAAGTGGTAACAGAAGCCTTACTTGAACTAGGGGTTGATAAAAAAGGTGAGATAAATGAAGAACAACTCATTTTACTTGGACTTGATGAAACACAAAAAGAGAACTTTATAGCTCTTTCACTTACTAAAGAACTCTCAGATGCACGAGCAGAACTTTTTGTTCTATTGCGAGATATAAAAGCTAAAACATCCCGAAAAACTATTATTGCTAACTATAAAGCACTACAAAAATTTCGTAAAGGTGATGCCCCTAGGGAACAAATGCAAGATACACAAGAGCTATCTCAAGAAATACAAACGCCATCTAAAAATGGAGCTGTAACAATCTACTGTGATGGTGGATGTACACCAAACCCTGGAAAAGCAGGTTCCGGAGTAGCTATATATAGAAATGAAAAACTTTCTGAACTTTGGTACGGACTTTATGAGCCAATGGGCACAAACAATACAGCAGAACTTGGAGCCTTGTATGAGTCTCTGCTCATCGCCCAAAGAGAAGTAAACACAGGAAATGTTGTCAGTATAAAATGTGACTCTATGTATTCTATAGACTGCATCAGTAAATGGGCTAGTGGCTGGGAAAAGAAAAACTGGACTAAAAAAGGTGGAGAGATAAAAAACCTTGACATCATCAAAAAAGCCTACTATCTTTACAATGAAATCAAACATGAAGTAAAACTCTCTCATATAAAAGCACACAGTGGATATGAAGGTAATGAACTAGCCGATAGAATGACCATGTATGCCATACAAAAAAAGAGTGTTGCATTTGTAAAGTATGCTGATGTAATAGATATTCCAACTCTTCTTAAAATGAGAACTGGTTAAACGCCACCAAACATCATGAATGAAGATGATTTCGAAGAAGACTTTGAACCTACTTGGCTAACAAAACAAAAAGCAGATGCACTTCTAACTGAAAAATCCTACCTAAAAAATGAGAAAGTTATTTACAAAAAGGGTGACCAACTTGGGAACTTTCTTTTTGTGAACTACAACAAAGCAAAAAGTAGAGCTACTTTTTTGTGTCAAGAGTGTGGTCGAAAGTTTACTTACAACATCTATGCTATAAAAAACAAAAAAAGATGTAAGTGGCAGAAGTTTCACGATAAGCCATTTAAGACTACTTCATAATACTTTTACTAATCTAAATCTATAGCTAAAGACTTCAAAGTCTCTAAATCTACTAGTTGCAAAATCGCCTCATGTGTTGAATGTATAAAAATTTGTGGAGCATTACCATCTTTGACAGACTGTGCAAAACGCACCCCTGAAAGACACCATGACTCACCCGGCTTTACACCTACAAAACCGTGTTGAGGCATAGGAGTTGAGAGGTCATTTCCTGTGCGTTTAGAGTAGTCTAAAAACTCTTGGCTTGCATAAATACATATGGCATGCATACCTTTGTTCTGTGGTGTTACAGTACATGAACCATCTCTAAAAAAACCTGTTATAGGATCAAGGGAACAAGGCTCTAGTGGACCACCTAGTACATTGAGTTTTTCGTGTGATAGAGGGTTTTTTGGCATAGTTACTTCCTTTTATTTATGTGATTGTAACCTAGTATTTATTTACTTCATTTGGTTTATCAAACTAAGAGATGAATTTAAAGTGCTATTAATTTTAGGGTACCTCTACCATTAGAAATGAAAAAATGGTAGAATTAGAAAAAATATTATCCCAAATTATCATACAAGGAATACAATGAAAACACTCTTTTTATCACTACTAGTAGTAACTTTGAGTTACGGAGCAAACTTCACACTCAGTAGTAAAGATCTAGGTGGTCAACTTCTTAGCACTCAGGAGTTTGATGGTTTTGGTTGTTCAGGAAAAAATATCTCACCAGAACTCTCATGGAAAGATGCACCAAAAGGGACAAAAAGTTTTGCCATAACTATGTACGATAAAGATGCCCCAACTGGTAGTGGATGGTGGCATTGGTCCCTCTTTAATATCCCTGCATCAGTATCTCAAATACCCACAAATGCATCTCGTACACAACTCCTTCCAAAAGGAACAGTAG
>DQSP01000015.1 GCA_015663215.1 Sulfurimonas sp. | reverse complement strand
TTGCTGCACAGGCTGCAGTTGAAGATGCAGTAGCTAAAGCACAAGTACATGGTATCAAAGAACTTGGTATTAAAGTTCAAGGTCCAGGAAGTGGTCGTGAGACTGCAGTTAAAGCTGTTGGTGCTATCGAAGGTATTCGTGTTACATTTATGAAAGATGTTACACCATTACCACATAACGGTTGTCGCGCACCTAAGCGTCGTAGAGTTTAAGGAGATTACTGATGGCAAGATATAGAGGTCCAGTAGAGAAAATTGAGCGAAGATTCGGTGTAAGTCTTAACCTTAAAGGTGAGCGTCGTTTAGCTGGTAAATCAGCATTAGAAAAAAGACCTTACGGTCCTGGTCAGCATGGTCAAAGACGTAAGAAAGTTTCTGAGTATGGTTTACAACTTAATGAAAAGCAAAAAGCTAAATTCATGTATGGTGTTTCTGAAAAAGGCTTTCGTGCTTTATTCGTAGAAGCAAAACGTCGTAGTGGAAATACAGGTACAAACCTTATTACACTTATCGAAAGCAGATTAGACAATGTTGTTTATAGAATGGGATTCGCATCTACTCGTAGATTCGCTCGTCAGCTTACAACTCATGGTCATATCTTAGTAGATGGCAAAAAACTTGACATTCCTTCTTACCGTGTTAAACCGGGACAAAAGATTGAAGTTAAAGAAGCAAGTAAAAAAAATGCACAAATCGTTCGTGCAATTGAATTAACAAACCAAACTGGTCTTGCACCATGGGTTGACATCGATGCTGAAAAAGTTTACGGTATTTTTACTCGTTTACCAGAGCGTGAAGAAGTTGTTATTCCAGTTGAAGAACGTTTAATCGTTGAGCTTTACTCTAAATAGTAATTAATAATAAAAGGGCGTTAATATATGAAAAAAATTAAAACTACTCCACTTGCTCCACAAGAGTTTGAGGTAGAACAGATTAGTGAAAATGAAGCTAACATAATAGCATACCCATTTGAAACGGGTTATGCTATCTCTTTAGCTCATCCACTTCGCCGTTTTCTATTAAGTAGCTCAGTTGGTTATGCACCAATTGCTATAAAAATCGAGGGTGCTAAGCACGAGTTTGACTCAGTGCGTGGTATGCTTGAAGACATTTCAGATTTTATTTTAAATCTTAAAGAGATTCGTTTTAAACTAAACGATGATGCAACAGAAGCAGAGATTAACTATAGCTTCGCAGGTCCTTGTACTATTAAAGGTTCTGATTTAAGTAGTGATGAAGTAGATGTGGTAACACCAGATGCTCCACTTGCTACTTTAAATGAAGATTCTACTCTTAACTTTAGCATTAAAATTGCTCAAGGTATCGGATATGTTCCTAGTGAAGATACTTATGAAGAGTTAGAAGATGGTTATATCGCTTTAGATGCTTTCTTTACTCCTGTTAGAAGTGCTACTTACAAAATTGAGAATGTTCTTGTAGAAGACAATCCTAACTTTGAAAGAGTAATTTTAAGAATTAAAACTGATGGTCAAATTACACCAGTAGATGCATTTAGAAACTCTTTAGAAGTTATGTACGCACAACTTGCAGTATTTAACTCAGAGATTAGTATTAAAGCACCTGTAACAATAGAGAGAGTTGAAGAGTCACCAGATCTTAAAAAACTAACGACTAACATTGATAGTTTAGGTTTAAGTGCTCGTAGTTTTAACTGTCTTGATCGTTCAAACATTAAACTTATAGGTGAAATTACACTTATGAGTACTAATGACTTGAAAAATGTTAAAAACCTTGGAAAGAAATCATACGATGAAATCGTTGAGAAAGTTCAAGAGTTTGGTTTTGCCGTAGGTGCAGACTTAGCAGATGACGTAGTTACTGCGTTAAAAAAGAAAATAGAAGCTTTACAAGCTTAATAGAGGATTAGATATGAGACACCGTCATGGATATCGTAAACTAGGTCGTACAAGTACACATAGAGCTGCACTTCTTAAAAATCTTAGTATTTCGTTAATAGAACATGGAAAAATCGAAACTACTGCTATTAAAGCAAAAGAGCTACGTTCATACGTAGAAAAACTTATCACAATCGCTGGTAAGAATGACTCTAATGCTCACAGATCAGTATTTGCTGCGCTTCAAAGTAAAGAAGCTACTAAAAAACTAGTAAATGAAATCGCTCCTAAGTACGTTGAACGTGCTGGTGGATACACAAGAATTACTAGAACTAGAATTCGTCGTGGTGATGCTACTACAATGGCATTTATCGAGCTAGTATAATTACTACTTTTTAAATCTAAACGCAGTTTATAACTGCGTTTAACCCCTTTAAACTTTTAGCCTCAAAAAGAGGACTTCCGAATTCTAAAATACTTTTATAAAGAGAGAAAAAAATGAGTAATTTCGCATTTGGAACTTACCGAGTCACGAACGAAAACCCCCAACATATTCAAGCTATAATAGATGCTATTGAAGCTGGTGTTAGACTTATTGATACATCTACAAACTATATGGATGGTGCTTCTGAAAAAGCTATTGCAAAAGCTTTAAGACATTTTGATGAGACTATACGCGATGAAGTTGAAATAGTGAGTAAGTTTGGTTACATTCAAGGCTCAAATATGCTGCGTCATAAAGAAGAGCCTTTTGAAGATGTCGTAGAGTACTCTGAGTCTTGTTTTCACTCCATTAGTAAGTCTTTTATGTTAGATCAACTCGAAAAGTCACTCCTGCGTTTAGAACTCACTCAAATAGATTGTTACTTACTGCATAATCCAGAGTATTATATTTTTAATGCATTAAATAAAAATATGCCTAGAGATGAAGCACTTGATAATATGTTTGACAGAATATTTGATGTTTTTGTTGCACTAGAAGAGCAGGTAGATAACGGTACTATTAAAAGTTACGGCATTAGTTCTAATAGTTTTTCTAAAGAACATAATGATGATGAATTCTTACCTTATGAAGATTTAATTACACTAGCGCAAAAAGCAGCAGAGATAGCAAGAAATAAAACACATAGTTTTACAACTATTGAACTCCCTATTAATATGCTTGAAACTAAAGGTCTTAAATGTGCCACATGGGCTAAGAAAAATGGACTCAGAGTGTTAGTAAACCGTCCTTTAAATGCACAAAAGGGTGAGTTGATGTACAGACTAGCTGATTATAATGAGAGTAGTGAGTACTACAACCATCTTAATGAACTTCTCCAAGTGAGTGACAGTGATGAGTTGCGATCACTCTACAATATGATAGAACAGCTAGATGATAATAAGCATAAATATGGTTGGATAGGGGACTATGATAGTTTTTTATATTCTCAAATTATTCCACATATTCAAAAAAGTTTAGAAGGTCTTGATGAACAAAGTTTTAATACAATGTTCAGTTATGTAGACATGTTTTTGAGAGAGTATAGAAAAATGGTGGCTTATGAGTGTTCTAAAAATACAAGAATTGCACTCAAAGAGCATTTAACAGAGTGTAGTGTTTCTTTACAAGAGTGTGCATTAAAATTCTTATCACAAAGAGAGAATATCGATTATATACTCATTGGAATGAGAAAGTCCTCTTATGTATACGATATAATGGCTTTAAAAGAATAGTTAATATATTATTTTATGACTTGTTAAGCGATATTGTCATATTTTATGATACAAATAAATAAATAGTTAAATTAAGGATAAATATGATTCCATTTTCAGATGAAGAGTTAATAGACCCAGTAAAAGTTGTTATAGATAAAGTAAGACCTTCATTGGCATTAGATGGTGGAGATATAGACTTCCTCACAGTGAAAAATGGAGCTGTTTATGTACAGCTTAAAGGTGCTTGTATAGGATGTGCTAGTAGTGGAACAACACTGAAGTATGGTGTAGAGCGTCAACTTAGAATGGATATTCACCCCGAACTGACTGTCATAAATGTACCAGCGGGTATGGAAAATGATATAGACAATTTATAAGTTTTATCTAAATGAGTACAATCAGTAAATACCAAATATTATCACAAGCTAAAGAGAGTTTTACTAAAGCAGAGTATAAAAATGCTTTAGAAAAGTTTGCAACAGTTTTACAAAACTATCCTAATTCAACTGAAGCGTACAATGGCGTTATACTTTCTGAGATGGCGATGAGTGGTGAAGGTGGTGCTGAGGCACTTTTTGATTACTATGAGGTACTTAAAGAGACAGACACAGATGAAGCAGACAAAGTCATGCGTGAAATCCTCAAAAATATTGATGGTTCTTTAGAAAAGTTGAGTCAGATTTTTGCTGATCCTCTTCGTGATCGTTTAGAACTTGAAGATGGTATACTTTATAAAGATTTTAAAAAGATACTCGATGAGGGTGGAGAGTTTAGAGAAACTTTTGAAAATATAATGTTCTCAACTCGCGTTATTATCACACAAAAAGATGACTTCATTGATTTTTTAGAGAGACTTATAGAGCATGATTTTGCAGAGATGGCACTTACATACTTAGAAAATGCTCTGAGTATCTATCCTAGTGATAAGCTACTGCGAAAACTTTTAAAAAAATTAGCCAAAGGCAAAAATAGTTGAAAATAGAACTACCAAATCAAGCCTATAAATATGTAACAGAAAATTCTCAAGAGTGTAATGATGATACAGCCTTTGTTCTTACCACACAAAATGAAAAATACCTTCAAAATGCAAAAGATAATCAAGCACACTCAATTATAAAAATTAAAGATATCGCTTCTCTTTTTGGAATCGATAAGATAAAAATAGTAGGTATTACAGGTACTAACGGAAAGACAACCACTGCTAGTGCTATCTATTCGTTTTTACTTGACCTCGGATACAAAACTGCTATGCAAGGAACACGTGGTCTGTTTATGAATGATGAAGTGACAGAAGGGAAGACTCTTACAACCCCCTCTGTTTTAAACACTTTTAGACATATCTATCAGGCAGTTGAAGCTGGATGCGAATACTTTATAATGGAAGTGAGTTCTCATGCTATCGCACAAAAGCGTATAGAAGGACTTAACTTTGAGCTGAAAATTTTAACAAACATTACACAAGATCATCTTGATTATCATAAGACACTTGAAGATTACATCTATGTTAAAAACTCTTTCTTTTCTGATGAAGGCAAAAAACTTATAAATAAAGATGAACCAAGAGCAAAGTTTAATTTTAAAAATGCATTTACCTATAGTATTGAAAACCCTTCTACTTATAGACTTATGGCATACTCGCTTAATGATGGTAGTAGTGGTATTATTCAACATTTCCAAGAGATTGTCCCTTTTACTGCTTCTACACATGGCTTTTTTAATCTTTATAACTTAATGGGAGCTATAGCTGCTGTACACCTTATTACAGATAAAAGTTTAGAAGAGATAGCAGAAGTAGTCGATAATTTTGCTGGTGTGAGTGGGAGAATGGAACAGGTTTGTGTTTTACCAAATGTTATAGTAGATTTCGCACATACACCTGATGGAATGCAGCAAGTACTTAATGCTTTAAAAGAGAAAGAACTTATAGTCGTTTTTGGTGCAGGTGGAGATAGAGATACTATTAAGCGTCCTATTATGGGTAGAGTTGCTGCTTCTTTGGCAAAAAAAGTCTTTATAACTACTGATAATCCTCGTCATGAAGACCCAGAGAGTATAGTAGCTGATATACTAAGTGGTATAGTTGATCCGACAAATGTAGTTGTAGAACTCGATAGAAGAAAAGCTATTGAGATGGCACTAGAGTCACAAGAGGATGAAGAAGTTGTGGTAATCTTAGGCAAAGGTGATGAGTCACATCAAATTATTTATGATGAAAAATTCCCCTTTGATGATAGAGAAGTTGTCCGAAAGATTTTAAACCTTTAGTAATGAAAACTATACTTTTAACTCTCATACTCCTTTGCAACTTAATTGCTTTTGAGAGTTTTAATAATATTAACAAAAAGTATAAAATAACTTCAGAAAAAGAGTTGAAAAATAACTACTTTACAAAAATATCCCCTTATTTTTATACACAAAAAGTACAATACTTTAAATCCTTTGATAATCTCAATATGGCCTATAGAATTTTTGAAGTTCACAATGCAAAAGCAAATATTGTCATTTCAAGTGGTAGAACAGAGGGAATGCTCAAATACCAAGAGTTAATTTATGACTTTAATAGAAAT
>DQSP01000248.1 GCA_015663215.1 Sulfurimonas sp. | reverse complement strand
CTGAAAAATCTTTGGCTTTGATGTTTGATGAGTAGTCTTTTTTAAGTCTATCTATCATCTCTTGCTTGTGTGTTTTTATTTCTTCTTCGCTTAGGTTGCTATTGTCACCTATTGCTTGTTCTTTTATCTCTTTAACTGATTCTCTTAAGCTCCTACCATGACTAACAACTAGCCATTGTTCTAGCTCTACTGCTCCCCTTGAGGTAAGTAGGATACTCCCACCCAAAAGCTCTTCTTTGGTGAATGAGCTAATATCATAGTAAAGTACTCCCTCTTCAAGTATTCCTTGTTTGTTTTCAAAAATGCTATCTTCTTTACCCAATAGTGTGTTGATGTCTTCTACAAGCTCCCCAGTTTCTAAATTGTACTTAGCTAACACGTTAAGCTGTGATATGATTAAGCTCTGATATGGAGTGTGTGGCTTGATTAGTTTTGTTTTTTGCTTCAAAATTGTTTGGATTAAGTCTTTATTGTCTTTAATTACTTGTGGTATTAACTTGGATACGTTGAAGAATAGAATATTAAGGAATCCACTCCATGCTGGGATAGACGCACTTCTGTATCTTGCTGTAAACAATACTCTATCTTTTTTTGAAATTGAAATATTTAAGGCATCGGCTCTGTCTATAAGTTCCATAAAGTCCGTATCTGACATAAGCCCACCAATAAGACCATCTTCCAACAAATACTTTTCTGCGTCCAACTCTCTTTTTGTGGTTTCTTTTAACGCTGCTTCTTCTACTATCTCGTCTAAATTAACAGTAATGCTATTATCATCTAATGGTTCATCTTGAATATAAATAATATCTTCATACTTTAGCGTATTTTTGAGTTTTGCCATATATTTTTTAAGTGTTAATTTAAGCTGTAGTAGTGTTACTCCCTTAGGTAAAGTAACAGTATCTCTTTGTGCCATGTGATGTATTTTGTCACCATTAGCTTCTGCTTTGGCTACCTGCTCTTCTTTTGAGCTGAACTCTCCTAAAACGTGCTTAGGAAACTTATTAAAATATGTGCCATCTACAAATGATTTATTAATCTTGTCTTTTTCTAGTACTTCTTTCCAGCTAGACCACTGAATGATATCTTTTTCGTGTCCTATTCTAACTTCTTCGGGGTGCTTTTCAAAGACCAATATGTCCACTACTTGATTAGTCCCTGCTTTAGAAAACATTTCTGAAGGCAGTCTATATCCCCCAAGGAATGAACCATAATCTAAGAATTTCTTTCTCATGTCTGTACGTTTAGAAGTTTTTCTTTCTGCTGTTGATGATGTGGTTAGGAATACCCCTCTCTTTCCATACTTAAGCAACTGTAATGACTTCAAGATAAAATAATCTTCATTGTTACCAACTTTAGGCATATCTACACCTATTAAGGCAGATTCTCTTTTTCCAAAGGGTACATTTGTGATTACTCCGTCCATCGAGTTATCGCTTATCCCCTCTGCATAACGTTCAAAGGGCATTGCACCCTCTATGTCTGAATTGTCGTGTAATATGTTTGCTATTTTGCCCGATATTGGGTTGTAGTCACACCCTTGAATACTAACCCCACTTGGTGCTGTACCTGAAAATACACCACTACCAGTAGAGGGGTCTAGTATCTTATCGCCCTCTTGAACATCTAACAAATCCCATGATACACTTGCTACTTCTTTTGGAGTATAGTACTCATCGTTATCTATTCCACCTAATCCACCATACCCCGTGAACCCTTTAAGCGTTATTTTCTCTGCGTTGGTTGGCTCTCGGCTCTCTTCTTCTAGCTTTTTGAGTAGGTCTATTGCCTTTTTATTTGCTAGTAATCGCTCTTTTTTGTTTGGGGCTTCTGAACTGGCTTCCAATATCGTGATGAGTTCATTGAGTGCTTTCAATTTCGTGTCCTTGTTTCTTTATTTTTCTTGTGTTTTCTCAAAGTATCTTAATGCTTCGTGCAATTTCTTTTTAATGTCTAAGTTTCTTGATAATGACTTCTTTATGTCATTCATAGCTTTAGCGTCTTGCTTATCATTAATGGTACTTTTCTCATCTTTGTCAAAAAAGAGTTCTTCTAAATCTCTAATAAGTTTCTCGCCTACTACGCTGTCCAAATCAAAAGTGTTTTTTAACTTAGTTATCAACTTTAAAACGGCTTCTTCTAGCTTATCTGCTCCTGAAAGTGTATCTAGCTCTTTGATGTCAATGAGAGATAAGTAAGATAAATGTTCGGCGGTTAAATCATCTTTATTAATAATGTCTAATACTTCTTGTATTTTTGGGTCTATCACGGGGTCTGTTGGTACTATAGGCTCTACTTTAGGCTCAATTAATCCCTTAGCATTGATAGTTTCTTCTATGTCTTCTGCTCCACTTTGAGGGGTTTTATTTTCCTCATAGTAGTTAATGGCTTTTGCTTTTTCTAAGATACTTAAGCTTTTGAATTTTAAAATAAGTCTTGCTTTGTTTGCTAGGCTCTTCTCTGCTTTTATTTTCTCTACAATACCCATGTCTAATTCTTCAACGCTTACAGCGTCTAATTG
>DQSP01000096.1 GCA_015663215.1 Sulfurimonas sp. | reverse complement strand
TTGGTGTTATTGCGGCACAGTCTATTGGTGAGCCAGGAACACAACTTACACTTCGTACTTTCCACGTTGGTGGTACTGCAAGTTCAACTGCACAAGAGCGTCAAGTTTTAGCTGATAAAGAAGGGTTTATTCGTTACTATAACCTTAAAACTTATCAAGCTAAAGATGGTAAGACTATTGTTGCAAACCGTCGCAATGCTGCTATTCTTTTAGTTGAACCTAAAATCAAAGCACCATTTGCTGGTAAAGTAGAGATTCAAACTGTTCATGATGAAGTAATTGTAAGTATCATAGGTAAAAAAGAGACTAATCGTTACTCACTACGTAAAAACGAAATAGCGAAACCTAATGAACTTGCTGGTGTAAGTGGACAAATTGAAGGTAAGTATTACTTCCCATATACAAATGGTGTTGAAGTAGCAGAAGATGAGTCAATTGTTGAAACTATTAAAGATGGTTGGAATGTTCCATCACGTATCCCTTACGCATCTGAACTTATGGTTGAAGATGGTGCTCCAGTTACAAAGAAAATTCTTGCAACTGAAGAGGGTACTGTAAAGTACTTCTTACTTAAAGGTGACTATCTTGAAAGATTTGAAGGTCTTAAGTCTGGATATGAAGTAAGTGAAAAAGGTCTTTTTGCAGCTGTAATTGACACAAATAACCGTGAAGCTGTTCGTCATTATATAGCACGTGGTTCTGTTATTGTTACTGATGATAATGAAGCTGTTGATACTACTACACTTATCGCTAAACCTACATCTGATGAGTCAGTTGTAATTGCTGAGTGGGATCCATACTCTAACCCAATTATCTCTGAAGCAGCGGGTACAGTGAAGTATGAAGATATAATCGTTGGTGCTACTGCATCTGAGCAGTTAGATGAGCTTACTGGTAAAACTCGTTTAATGATTAATGAGCATATCTCTAGTGAGTACAAGCCAACTATAGTTCTTGCTACTGAAGATGGAGAGATTTTACGTTATGCTATTGAGCCAAAGTCATCAGTATTTGTTGGAGATGGGGACACTGTTAAAGTAGCAGATATTATTGCTAAAACACCAAAAGCACTTCAAAAGTCATCAGATATTACAGGTGGTCTTCCACGTGTTTCCGAACTTTTTGAAGGTCGTCGTCCTAAAGCAACTGCTCTTATCTCTGAGATAGATGGAACAGTAAGTTTTGGTAAAATGCTTCGTGGTAAAGTTCGTGTAGTTGTTTCTAACTCTGAAAACGGCATCGTTAAAGAGTACTTTGTTGATAAGTCACATGAAGCTGTTGTCGCTGTTGGTGACTTTGTACATGCTGGTGAGCGTTTAACAACCGGTATTTTATCTTCTCATGAGCTTTTACGCATCATGGGTGTGAAAGCACTTTATAACTACCTAGTATCTGAAGTACAACAAGTTTACCGTTCTCAAGGGGTTAACATTGCTGATAAGCATATTGAAGTTATCTTTACTCAAATGTTGCGTCAGATTAAAATTGTTAGATCTGGAGATACTAAATTTATTGAAGGTGATCTGATTTCTAAAGCGAAATTTACACTTGAAAATGAAAAGATTATGCGTCTTGGTGGTCGTCCTGCGATTGCTGAGCCATTCCTTGTTGGTATCACAAGAGCTGCTGTATCTGCAGATAGTATTATCTCAGCTGCATCATTCCAAGATACAACCAAAGTTCTAACTGAAGCTGCTGTTTCTGCTAAAGTTGATGATTTGAACAATCTTAAAGAGAATGTTATTATTGGTCGTACTATTCCTGTTGGAACTGGTATCTATAAAGATCAAAAAGTTGTTTTTGAAGCAGAAGAAGAGTAACTAATACTTTTCTTTTTAATATATGAGTATTTTGCTCATATATTCCCACCTATTCTTTTAACTAATAACTCCCACTTAAAATAAGCTAACTTTAATTACAATTTCTGTATTATCTCGTGTCTATAACTCTCTAAAGATTTTAGTGAGTTAAATTCTACTGGAAATTTATATAAAGGAATTGTATGCCTACAATCAACCAATTGATTCGTAATGAGCGTAAACGTGTGATTAAGAAATCTAAATCACCAGCTCTTGTTTCATGTCCACAGCGTCGTGGTGTATGTACTCGTGTTTATACGACTACACCAAAAAAACCTAACTCGGCTTTAAGAAAAGTTGCAAAAGTTAGATTAACATCTGGTTTCGAAGTTATTTCGTATATCGGTGGAGAGGGTCACAACCTTCAAGAACACTCTATCGTACTTGTACGTGGTGGTCGTATTAAAGATTTACCTGGTGTTAAATACCATATCGTTCGTGGTGCTCTTGATACTGCAGGTGTTGCTGGCCGTCTGGTTGCAAGATCTAAATATGGTACTAAGAAACCTAAAAAATAATCCTTTAAAAGGAAAGCATGCAAATTTGTTTTAACAAATTTGGTATCGGCGTTTAACGCCAGAATTCAATAGCTACAGGATTAATCTTAAGTGATTAATTTTGAGTAAATTTGAAAAAATTGAAGAATAAGGATACTCGAAATGAGAAGAAGAAAAGCTCCCGTTCGCCCAGTTATGCCAGATCCAGTTTATGGAAGCAAAATACTGACGAAATTTATAAACAAAGTAATGTTAGATGGTAAAAAATCAATTGCAGAAAAAATTATTTATAGTGCACTAGATATAATTAGTTCACGTGGTGAAAAAACTGGTATTGATACATTTAATGAAGCTATTGAAAACATTAAACCTATTATTGAAGTAAAAAGTCGCCGTGTTGGTGGTGCTACTTATCAAGTTCCAGTAGAAGTACGCCCAGTACGTCAACAGTCGTTGGCACTAAGATGGTTAATCGACGCTGCTCGTAAGAGAAACGAAAGAACTATGGCTGAAAGATTAGCTAATGAGTTCATGGATGCTGCAACTGACAAAGGTTCTGCATTTAAGAAGAAAGAAGATACTTACAAAATGGCTGAAGCAAATAAAGCATTTGCTCACTATCGCTGGTAATAAGAAATCTTTAACCGTTAAAAGAACTGTTGTTCTTTTAACAACTACTATTGACAGCTCTTTTGTAAGTCAAACAATTTGGTTTATAAAAGAGCTTATCTCTCAATTTATTTTAACAAGGTACTAAACTATGGCAAGAAGTCACAAACTAAACGACGTAAGAAACATCGGTATTGCTGCACACATTGATGCAGGTAAAACAACAACTACAGAAAGAATTCTTTTTTATACTGGTGTTGAACATAAGATAGGTGAAGTACATGATGGTGCTGCAACTATGGACTGGATGGAACAAGAGCAAGAGCGTGGTATTACAATTACTTCTGCTGCAACTACTTGTGAGTGGAATGGAAAACAAATTAATATTATAGATACTCCGGGACACGTTGACTTTACTATTGAAGTTGAGCGTTCTATGCGTGTTCTTGATGGTGCTGTTTCAGTTTTTTGTGCTGTTGGTGGTGTTCAGCCCCAATCAGAAACAGTTTGGAGACAACGTAACCGCTATAAGGTTCCTTCTATTGTTTTTGTAAACAAGATGGACAGAACAGGTGCAGATTTTTACGAAGTTGAGCGTCAAATTCGTGAGCGTTTAAATGGTAATCCTATGCCGTTTCAACTACCTATTGGCGCAGAAGCTGAGTTTGAAGGTGTTGTTGATTTAGTTAAAATGAAAGAGATTGTTTGGGATGCTGAAGCTGAAATGGGTTCTGACTACCATGAGCAAGATATTCGTGAATCACTTCAAGAGATTGCAGGTGAGTATAGAGAAAAAATGCTTGAAACACTTGCAGAAGTTGATGGTAATGAAGAGTTCGCAGAGAAATTTTTAGAGGGTGAAGAGTTTACTCAAGAGGAACTAAAAGCTGCTATTAAGGCTGCAACTCTTGGTATGGCTGTTGTTCCAATGACTCCAGGTACTGCGTTTAAAAACAAGGGTGTTCAGACACTTCTTGATGCTGTTGTTGATTACCTACCTTCTCCAGTTGAGTCTGCACCAATTATGGGTACACTTATGGATGATGAAGAAGTTGAAGTAGAAGTTCCATCAACTGATGATGGTGATTTTGCTGCACTTGCTTTTAAGATTATGACAGATCCATTTGTTGGTGTTCTTACATTTATCCGTGTTTACCGTGGTTCTTTAGAATCAGGTTCATTCGTTCATAACTCTACTAAAGACAAAAAAGAGAGAATTGGACGTATCGTTAAGATGCATGCTATCAAACGTGAAGAAGTTAAAAAAATCTATGCAGGAGAAATCGGTGCAGTTGTTGGTCTTAAAGCTACAACTACTGGTGATACTTTATGTCAAGGTGAGGAAAAAGTTGTTCTTGAAAGAATGGATTTTCCAGATCCAGTTATATCTGTTGCAGTTGAGCCTAAAACGAAAGCTGACCAAGAAAAAATGGGTATAGCTTTATCTAAACTAGCTGCTGAAGATCCTTCTTTTAGAGTAAATACTGATGAAGAGACTGGTCAGACTATTATTTCTGGTATGGGTGAGTTACACCTTGAGATTCTTGTTGACCGTATGAAGCGTGAGTTCTCTGTTGAAGCTGAAGTTGGTGCACCACAGGTTTCTTACCGTGAGTCTATCAAGAAAGAAGTGAACCAAGAGTACAAGTATGCTAAGCAATCTGGTGGTCGTGGTCAATTTGGTCATGTTTATCTTACTGTTAAGCCAGGTGAAAAAGATACAGGTTATGTTTTCCATAATGCTATTAAAGGTGGATCGGTTCCTAAAGAATTTATTCCAGCTGTTAAGAAAGGTTGTGAGGAAGCTATGCAAACAGGTGTTCTCGCAGGTTATCCAATGGAAGATATCGAGGTGACTCTATATGATGGTTCTTACCATGATGTTGATTCAAGTGAGATGGCATTTAAACTTGCTGCTTCTATGGGTTTCAAAG
>DQSP01000013.1 GCA_015663215.1 Sulfurimonas sp. | reverse complement strand
GAAAGAAATTGTCCTTTTTTAATGTTTACTTCGCATTTTGTCTTTGCACATGCAACTAGCAAGTCAGTTTGACGACACAAAAATGCAGGGATTTGCAGCATATCAACCACAGCTGCCACTTGTTCAACCTGAGTAGACTCATGAACATCTGTTACTATTTTATAGCCAAACTCATCTTTTACTTTTTGCAGTATTCTTAGACCTTCATCTATCCCAAGCCCACGAAAAGACTCCAAAGATGTACGGTTTGCTTTGTCAAAACTCGCTTTAAAATAAAAATCGATAGTATCATCGTTATGATACTTTTCTAACTCTTTTGCTATTTTAAAAATATTTTCTTCGCTCTCTATAACACAAGGTCCTGATAAAAGTTTCATATTTTCTTCTTTAATATTTTAATTCAAAGATATTATATCTTATTTTGCTTTTGCTACCATTATGCCAGCTAATACGATTAAGATTATACCAAAACTTGTTCCTAAAGAGGGCAAAGAATCTCCAAGCATCACACCAACTATGACAGAAAATAAAATATTTGTATAACTCACTGCCCCAACGATACCAGCCTTTGTTTCACCGTAAGCTTTTGTCATCAACACCTGAGATATAGTTGCAAAGATTCCCATTGCTATGAGATAAAACCACATTATGCCCTTTGGTAGAACAAATTCACTCAGTAAAAAATCTAACTCTTGAGCATCAAAATAGGGAGATATAAAGAAAAGTACTATCGGTCCTAATGTCCCTGTCAGCATAAATGAGAGTACTATTGCTCTTGTGTCATAGTACTTTTTCAACTCTCGTACAGATGTATATGCAAGTGCTGCTCCTATGCCTGAAAATATTCCTAGTAAATCATACTTACTAAAGCCGACACTACTAGGTTCAGTGATAAAAACAATACCAATAAAACCAACAAAAATAGCAATCCAGCCTTTAATTGAAAGCTTCTCGTGTAAAAAAATAAAAGCAAATATAGCAGTAAATATAGGAGAAGTTTTGGAATATGTCATAGCATCGCCCAAAGAGATATGTGCGATGTTATAAAAAAATGCAAGCAGTGCTATAAAACCCATAAGCCCACGAAAAAAAAGTAAAAATGGTTTGCCACCTTGGTGTTGCATCGGTTTTTTTAAAACGGCAAAACCTATGATGACAACACCTGCAATATTTCTAAAAAACACTACCTCTAAAGAAGAGAGCTCAGCACTTGCTAACTTTGCAAATGCCCCCATGATAGCGAATGTAAAAGAAGCGATGAGCATATACTGCACACCTTTGTTCATATTTTTTATGTAATTCATACTGGAATTATACCCATATAGCATATATTGTTAATATAAATTGTTTTTAGTAACTAATTATTTACTTCTTTCCTCTATAATTAACTTAGAAAGAATAAAGGACCGATATGGGAAACTTAATAATATTTGCACTTTTGGGTGCTATTTTTTACTATATATTTAAAAGTTACTCTCGTTATGAGGGTTACTCAAAAGAGGCATTTAAAAACTTTTCTGTTTCACATGACTCTCTTAAACACAGTGAATTAGGACTTTTTGTTGCACTTGTTGCCAAAGTTGCTAAAGCAGATGGAAAAGTAGATGCTCTTGAAGCACAACTCGTTGGGATCATGTTTGATGATATTGCCGCAGTTTTTCCACAACCTGAAAAAACAAAACAGATACTTAAAGATATATTTAATGAAGAGAAACAGAGACTTGATGACACTAGGGAAGTTGCACAACATTTTGCAAACGCCATAAAACATAACAAGGCAAAACAACAGCAGTTTATGGGCTTTTTAATCCAACTCGCTTTTGTAGATGGAGAAGTGAGCCAAAGCGAAGAAGAGCTTTTACAAATCATAGCAGAAGCCCTAGACTTTGACCCTGATACTTATCACAAAATTTTCGATCAGTTTGAGCAGATGATGAAAAATGTATCTCCAAAAGCTAACATTGAAGATGCTTACAAAGTTTTAGGTGTAAGCAAAGAAGATGATATGAAAACTGTTAAAAAAGCCTACAAAAAGCTTGTACGACAATACCATCCAGACATCATCGCCTCTCAGGGAAAAGGTGAAGCATATATGAAAGAGGCAACTGCTAAAACTCAAGAGATAAACCAAGCCTATGAGATGATAGAAGAGTTCAGAAAATAATTATCTATACTTGAAGATAATCTCTCTCCCAAAAAAAATCTATCCAGTTGTTCGCTTCATTTACCCAAAAATGAGGCTCATATATGGAAGTAGTTTTGTAAAAAAGAGTTGCTGATTTAAAGTCTACATCTTTAAAGTTAGTTTCTAAGTAATCCATAATTACTTTAAGTGTTTCTCCACTGTCAGCAATATCATCAAGAACTAAAACTTTTTTAAGCCCCTTAAAATCACAGTTTCCATAAAGAGATATCTCTTTACGTTTAGAAGAACCATCATAAAGTTCTGTTCTAAGTGTCTGTACATTACGAATACCTAAACCCTCAGCTACACAGTGTGATAAACATAATCCCCCACGAGCAATACCTACAATCGCATCAAAATTTTGTGACACAAGCTGTCGCGTTAATATGTTAGTATCTTTTTTGAAATGAGTATACGAGTAATATTGCTTCAAAATATTCCTTTTTATTAAATATTATGTTAGTATACTTTACTTTAAAAAAATTTACAAGGATATACCAATGATAAAAACACTCTCTAAAATAACACTCTTAGGATTAGCACTTACATTTACCGCATGTTCAGATAAAGATCCTGAGCCAGCAAAAAAACCTTATGTAGCAACTTTTGAATGTAAACAAGAAAATGTGCTTGCTCCTAGATGGACTTGTATACCTGAAGTTGATGGTTTTTATGCAGGTGTTGGTATAGCCAACAAAAGTGCTGCAGGAATGTCTCATATGCGTAAAGTTGCTATGGCAAATGGTCGTTCTGACTTAACACAACAAATAGCGACACAAGTAAAAGATAAATTACAAGTTTTCACACAGACAACAGGCAATGGTTCAAGTGAAACTGTTGATGCAGTTACAAAAGCTGTTACTGACCAAGCAGCAAATGTAAAACTTACAAACTCAAAAGCAGTAGATATGTGGAATGCTCCATCAGGTGCTCTTTATGTACTTATGACAGTTCCTGAGTCTGATGTAAATGGTGCTATTAAAAGTGCAGTAAAATCAAGCTTTAATAATGACAATGCAACATGGCAAGACTTTAAAGCAAGTCAAGCTTTTGATGCTCTAAACGATCAATTTCCAACTGAGTAAATTTTCTGTACTTCTCCTTTTGGAGAAGTAAATCCTTCCCCTTTAAGTCCTTAGTTAAAAATAACACCAACTTCAGAATATCAAAAAGAGGGCTAATGTGAGGCAAAATCAGAAGGAGCTACTAGTAGCTTCAAGGG
>DQSP01000033.1 GCA_015663215.1 Sulfurimonas sp. | reverse complement strand
CTGTACGTATTCGCTCTTCTCGGGCCTTTTCAAGGTGAATAGGTTGCTCTAGGTCTGTTGGTGTTTTACCAACTCTATCCCATCTTATTTCCCAGTTTTCATCTATACTAAAGTAGACAAACCAAGGAGTACCTTCGATGTTGTCATAAGGAACTGATCCCCAAAAACGGCTATCGTTTGAGTGGTCACGGTTGTCACCCATCATAAAGTAGTGCTCTTTTTCTACTTTTATAGGATTTACATAAAAAAGAGGCATTGGGTAGTTGCCATTATTTATAATTTTTTCATCATGGTGAATACCTGGATGCTCTTTCATATAAGGATTTTTTACCCAAAGTTTTTCTTGGTAAACTGCTATCTCAAAACCTTCGTAATGCTCTTTAATCCACTCATCACCTTCTCTAAAGTGGATGAAAAGATTTTTTTCTGCTACAAACAGCTCATCCTCAGGAAGTGCTACACAGCGTTTTACAAAATGCTGTTTGATATTTCCAGGGTATCGAAAAATCACGATGTCACCGCGTTTTGGTGTATCGCCATCCATTAAACGCAGCTCATCACTCCAAGGCATGATAGAGAGCTCTAGGAAAGGTATGTGAGGCATAGAAACACCATATGCGAACTTCTTAGCAAAAAGATGATCACCTATAAGAAGAGAATCTTTCATACTTCCACTAGGGATACGAAAAGCTTGTGCTATGAAAAATATAACAAAAAGAACGATAATGACCGTTCCAGTCCACGAGTTTGAAAATTTATAGGCTTTTTTTAGTGTTTCTTTCATTTAGTTTTGCTTCTTTTTTTGTGCATTTACTTTTGCTGCTTTTAGAGTATTACTCAAAAGCATAGCGATAGTCATGGGGCCAACACCACCTGGGCTTGGTGTGATGTATGAAGACTTTTTACTTACTGCTTCAAAGTCTACATCACCTACAAGTTTACCTTCTTTTGTTCTACTTACACCGATGTCTACAATGACAACATCGTCTTTTACCATGTCTGGAGTTATGAGGTTTATAACACCAACCCCCACAAAAATCATGTCTGCATTTAGAGTGTGGCGTTTGAGGTCATCTGTATGAATATGGCATATCTCAACTGTTGCTTCTGCATTTAAAAGGAGTGATGCCATAGGTTTTCCTACGATATTAGATGCTCCAACTACTACGCAGTTTTTACCTTTAACATTTATGTCATACTCTTTTAAAAGTTCCATAACACCTAGAGGAGTACAAGGTACAAAACCATCAAGATTTGTAACAAGGCGACCAACATTAAAAGGATGGAAGCCATCTACATCTTTTCTAGGGTCTACAAGCTCAAGAAGCTTAGTAGTATCTATCTGAGCTGGAAGAGGAAGTTGAATGAGAATCCCATCAATACTTGGGTCTTCATTCATACGAATAATAATCTGTTCAATCGCTTCTTGAGAGATGTCTTGGGGCATATCGTGAGTGATAGAGTAAAATCCTACACGGTCACAAGCTTTTTTCTTCATGCCAACATAAGCAGCGCTAGCAGGGTCTTGACCTACAAGCACAACTGCAAGACCTGGTGTGCACCCGCAAGACTCTTTAAGTTCTTTTGTCTCATCTGTAATACGTAGTTCTATTTTTTTTGAAAGTTTTCTTCCATCTAGTAACTGCATTTAAACCCCATAAATAATATTTTTGTTATTATACCCTTTTAAAATAATATTAGGCTAATAATGAAAACTCTCTTATTTTTACTTTCACCCTTATACCTCTTAGCAACCGCGAGTTTTATAACACCTGCTGAGTATGCAGCACAACTTTATAAAAATCCTCGTGGTATAGGATGTCATAAATGTCATGGCGATGAAGGAGAAGGAAAAGTTATAGCAAAGTATAAACATAAAGGTAAAGAGAGAAATTTTAGTGCACCAAAAATTAATAGCATAAATTATAATGAATTCTACAGAGCACTCAACAAAAGAAAAAGTGGTATGCCGCGATACTTTTTGACTGACAAAGAAGTAGTAGCACTTTATCTGTACCTTCATAGAAATGATAAAAAGAAAAAGTAATGATAGAAAAAATTATACAAGCTTATGAAAATAGAGATTTAGAAGCACTTGATAAGTTAGCAGTTCCTGCGTTTAGGGAGATAAACAAAAAGAATAGTTTCAAATCCCCTCTAATGCTCTCATGCAATAAAATCAACCATCTCAGTAAAATAGCATCGTTAGAAGCAGACTGTATCATGCTCAACCTTGAAGATGGTGTAAGTCCAGATGAGAAGCCTTTTGCTTTGGTTTTATGTGCAATATTTTTAATGAAACATAAGAGGTGTGATAAAAAGCTTGTTGTACGTGTGAATGCTCTTGATGAGGGTGGTTATGAAGAGATAACTTACTTAAATCAGTTTATGCCAGATGCTATTCGTGTCCCTAAGATAAAAAATGCAAAAGAGGTGAGCAGTGTTTTAGCTCTTTTAAACGAAGAGATAGAGTTGCATCTCTCTATAGAAACAGCAGAGTCTTGGCATAAGCTTTCAACCTTAGCAGTAAATAAACGAGTTACAACATTTTACCTTGGTATTTTAGACCTATTTGCAGATATGAAACTCTCTCAAGGGCTTATAAACATAGATAATCCAACTATAACATATATGCTGTCACATTTTCTTGTGACAAGTAAAGCCATGGGTGTGAAACCTGTCAGTTTTGTTTTTCAAGAGTTTAAAGATGAAACTACATTTATAAAGTGGTTAAAGTTAGAAAAAAGTATGGGTTATGATGCAAAAGGATGTATCTCCCCAAACCAAGTTAAACTTGTAAACGCCATGTTTGTAGATAAAGAAGCAGAAATACAAAGAGCAAAAGTAATCATTAAACTATTTGAGATGCATAGAGATGAGGGTATAACTGGTTTTACAGACGAAGAGTATGGTTTTATTGATGAGCCAATATATAAAGGTGCATTGGCTCTTTTAGAGAAGTAGCATTATCTTCCTATGGCGTTATCTAGTTTGGCTATAGTTAAGTCCTTAGTTAAAAATAACACCAACTTCAGCGACTACAAGAGAGTTCTAGTTATAGGCACATTTTCGTAGAACTAGCCGTAG
>DQSP01000283.1 GCA_015663215.1 Sulfurimonas sp. | reverse complement strand
TATTATATCGTGCTATAGTTAATTATTAACTCAATTTTGTTACACTTGTTTTATATTTAATATAAATTTTACTAAGGAATTAAGTCATGGCATTAAGTTTTGAAACTATTTTGTTTGTTATTGGTGGTATAGTTATTGGTTGGTTTTTAAGTTTTATCAAATCTAGATTTGAAGTTGCAAAATATAAAAAAGAGATAAAAGAGTATAAAGAGCACTTAAATAGACAGATGAAAATAACTAATGAGGGTAGTAAAGTTCAAGAAGATGAACTCAAAAAGCTCAAAAAAGAGAATGAAAACCTCCGCATAAGTGTACAGACCTTAGGTCAAAAACCAGGTCGTGCAGAACTAAGGCTTTTAAACATTTATGATCAGGCTATAAGGAAAATGCAGATGCGAGCACCAGGTTTCTCATCTGCATGGGAGATGTCACTTCAAGAAGCAGAGAGTGAGTATGAAGCAAATGAAAGAGGGTTTAAATCAATCATAAAAAGAGTGTTTAAACCAAGTCTCTCTCAAAGTACAGAACAAACACCTAAAGAAATCAGTGATTTAGCATAAATTTGATATAATTCACACAATTTTAATTCAAAGGATTAAGCAATGGTACCAGCAGACATAGAACTCTTTAGTAGAGGTCGTACAAAAGCTAGAGCTTATTTTTGTTACCTTTTTTCAAAAAATATTCCAAATAGATTACCCTCTTTAAGTAAGGAGATGATTCTTCCACGTCTTCGTAAGATTAAGGCAGATTTAGAAAATTGTGAAGGGGTATACCTTTTAGATGCCAGAGGTATACAAGTAACATCAACTTATACTGGAACAAAAGAGCTTCCCGAGGATATCGGAAAAATTCGTGCAGATCGGGCTTACTATTATCGTGCAGTGAGAGAAGAAAGATGTACGATTACAGATCCATACCCATCTCTAATAACAGGAAACTTAACGGTTACCGCCTCTGTACCAATCTTTTCTGAAATAGGTGACCTTATATATGTTGCATGTTTAGATATGCCTTTTGAAGAAGTACTCAAAATTACACATATGAATACAAAAGATAGAGCATTCGCTCGTCTGTTTAAATTAACATATGCAGTATTTGCATTTTCTCTTATGGCAATTTCATTATTACTCTTTACGCATGCTATTCAAGATTTTTTTACACTTAAAATTGGTTTGCATATATTATCAATAGATGCGATGTTTAAGGCCACAATTTTATTAACACTTTCTCTGGCAATATTTGATTTAGCAAAAACATTAATAGAAGAAGAAGTATTAGGTCAACATAAAGAACATAACATCTCAGGTCCGCATAAAACAATGGTTAAGTTTTTAGGAAGTATTATTATTGCTCTTTCTATTGAAGCCTTGATGCTAGTCTTTAAGTTCGCTATAACAGACCCTAACAAGTTAATGAATGCCATGTATATTATTGGGGGTGTAGCATTACTTATTTTAAGTTTAGCTGTATATATTAAGTTCACAAAGAGTAGATATAACAGAGATGATTCATGATCGGAATCGTTGACTATAAGATGGGTAATCTTGCAAGTGTGCAAAATGCCTTTAGTAAGTTAGGTGAAGAGACTGTAGTTGAGAGTAATCCAGCAAAACTTCAAGAGTATGACAAGCTAATACTTCCAGGTGTTGGAGCTTTTGGTGATGCAATGGAGCATCTTCGTGAGTACAAGATGATAGATGCAATTAAAGAGTATGCTCAAAGTAAAAAACCTATTTTAGGTATCTGCCTTGGTATGCAGCTTCTTTTTGAGAGTAGTGAAGAGTTTGGAAAGCATGAAGGACTTGGGCTTATAAAAGGTCATATAAAAGCTTTTGATGAGGCAAAATTCTCAGAGCCTTTAAAAGTGCCACATATGGGTTGGAATAGAATGTTTACAAAAGAACATCCACTCTTTGAAGGTTTAGATGAAAATCATTATCTCTACTTTGTACATACCTTTCATATAACAGGTGCAGACGAAAAAGATATAATTGGCGAAACAGAGTATGGCTATAAGTTTACTTCTGCTGTAGCACATGAAAATATAATGGGAATACAACCACACCCAGAAAAAAGCCATGAAAATGGACTGAAAATACTAGAAAATTTTATAAAACTATAGGAAAATATACAATATGACTTTATACCCCGCAATTGATTTAAAAGATGGACAAGCAGTTAGACTTACAAAAGGTTTGATGGATAGTGCAAAAATATACTCAAACGAGCCACATGAACTTGTCAAAAAATTTGAAGAGATGGGAGCACGATGGGTACATTTAGTTGACTTAAACGGTGCCTTTGCAGGAGAACCTAAAAACCTCGATGCTATCATTAAAATCCGTGCAAACTGTAATGTGAAGTTAGAGTTAGGTGGTGGAATCCGTGATGAGGCTACTATACAAAAGATGTTAGAAATAGGCATTGACAGAATTATTTTAGGAAGTATCGCAGTAAAAGATCCTCAGTTTGTAAGAGATATGGCTGCAAAGTACCCAATAGCAGTTGGAATAGATGCCATTGATGGGTATGTGGCAGTTGAAGGTTGGGGCGAAGTAAGTGAGATGAAAGCGACGGACTTAGCCAAAGAGTTTGCAAACGCAGGAGTTGAAGCTATCATCTGTACAGATGTTGGTAAAGATGGGACACTCTCTGGTGTAAATGTAGATTTTACTTTAGATATCGCAAGGGCTTCTGGTCTTGCAACTATAGCAAGTGGCGGAGTCAAAGATGCAAGTGATATTGAAGCACTTATCGCGACAAAAGAAGTAGAAGGTGTTATCATAGGAAAGGCATATTACGAAGGAACACTTGACCTTCCTAAAATGTTTAAATTACTTAATTAATTGTAAACAAATCAAAATTTTGCTACTATTAGAACATTAAAATTTATAAATTATTATACAAAAGGATTGCAGTTGAAATTACTTGTTGTTGATGACAGTTCTACAATGCGTCGTATTATTAAAAACACTCTTGCTCGTTTAGGCTATAAAGACATTTTAGAAGGTGCTGATGGTGTTGAGGGTTGGGCACAAATGGACTCAAATCCAGATATTGACATGCTTATCACAGACTGGAATATGCCTGAAATGAATGGTCTAGAACTAGTACAAAAAGTACGTGCAGATGATCGTTTCAAAGATACTCCGATTATCATGGTTACAACAGAAGGTGGTAAAGCTGAAGTTATTACAGCACTTAAAGCAGGTGTAAATAACTACATAGTTAAACCTTTTACTCCTCAAGTACTTAAAGAAAAATTAGGTGCTGTTATGGGTGTTGCTCCGTAATGACAGAGCACTACTATCAGTTAGTAGTTACACTTTCTTCTCAGCACTCACTTTTTTCCGATTTTTTATCAGATACACTGCCTGTTGGTTTTGAAGAAACAGATACAGGCTTTATTATAAGAAGTGAAGAGAACTTAGATACTATAATCTGGGGCTTGGAACAGTTTACAGAGGCCCTTCAAAAAGCACTTGGAGAGACTATTGAACTCGAATGTGAACAAACAAAACTTCAAAATAGTGACTGGGTAAAATCCTACCAGAGCAGTATAAAACCTTTAGCAATTGACAAGTTTTATATATATCCAACATGGGATAAACCAAATCCTGATTTAATTAACATCGTAATTGACCCTGCTTTAGCATTTGGAACAGGGCATCATCCAACTACAGCTTCTGCTCTTAGAGCGATATCTAGGTATGTAAACGCAGGTGATAGAGTTTTAGATGTAGGCTGTGGTAGCGGAATACTTGGTATGGCCGCAATGAAGCTTGGTGCTACAGTTGATGCTTGCGATACTGACCCTATATCAGTTGAAAACTCAGTAGTAAATGCGAAACTCAATAGTTTGGATTTTAATCGTATTTGGGAAGGTTCATCTTCTTTAGTCGATGATAAATACAACTTTGTAGTAGCAAATATTGTTGCGGATGTTCTTACATTTATCGCAAAGGACTTAAAAAAAGCACTAGAAGATGATGCTATTTTAGTTCTCTCGGGTATACTTGATAAGTATGAAGATAAGGTGCTAAACTTCTATAAAGATTGTGAAGTGATAGAAAAAATAACTCAAGATGAATGGGTTACTTTAATTTTAAAAGAAAAAAAAGAGATAAATAATGACTGATAACGAAAACAAAAACGACAATAATAATTTTTTTAACAAAAATCCTTTAGTAACATTTGCAATTTTTTCAGTTGTAATAATTGGTGTATTTAAAATACTTGTAGGCGATGGTGCTAGTGCAAATGGTGGCGCAATCGGTAATGCAACTAAACGAGTACAAGTAAGCTACTCAGAACTTAAATCTTTAGTGGATTCTAAAAGTGTAAGTAAGGTAGAAATAGGGCAAAGTTACATTAAAGCAACTGCTTCAGATGGTGCCACTATCTATACTACTCGCATAGTTAAGGGTGATACAAAACTTGTGGATGCACTTGATGCCAAAGGTATAGAGTATCAGGGTTTTTCTGAGACAAATTGGTTTACTGAGATGTTTGGATGGTTATTTCCATTTTTACTAATCATAGGTATCTGGATGTTTTTTGCGGGTCGTATGCAAAAAAGTATGGGTGGTGGACTTCTTGGCATGGGCAACTCAAAGAAAATGGTTAACTCTGAAAAACCAGATACTAAGTTTGATGATGTTGCTGGTGTAGAAGAAGCAAAAGAGGAAGTTCAAGAGATAGTAGACTTCTTAAAATACCCTGCTCGTTATGTTGAGATTGGGGCTAAAATTCCTAAAGGTGTACTTCTTGTAGGTAGCCCAGGTACAGGTAAAACTCTTCTTGCAAAAGCTGTTGCAGGTGAAGCTGAAGTACCTTTTTTCTCTGTAACTGGTTCAAGTTTTATTGAGATGTTTGTTGGTGTTGGTGCGGCTCGTGTTCGTGACTTGTTTGAACAAGCTAAAAAAGATGCTCCTAGTATTATTTTCATTGATGAGATAGATGCTATTGGTAAAAGTCGTGCAAGTGGTGCTAACATGGGTGGAAATGATGAGAGAGAACAGACACTGAACCAACTTCTAGCAGAGATGGATGGTTTTGGTACTGATACTCCTGTTATCATACTAGCCGCTACAAATAGACCTGAGATACTTGACCAAGCACTTTTGAGACCAGGGCGTTTTGATAGACAAGTTCTTGTTGATAAGCCAGACTTCGAAGGTCGTGTAAAAATTCTTCATGTACATATGAAAAATGTTAAAATGGACAAAGATGTAGACGTTGAAGAAGTGGCTCGTTTGACTGCTGGTTTAGCAGGTGCGGACTTAGCAAACATTATCAACGAGGGTGCACTACTCGCAGGACGAAAAAGTCAAAAAACTGTAAAACAAAAAGATATTTTTGAATCAGTTGAACGTGCTTTAGCAGGTCTTGCTAAAAAATCTCGTCGTATAAATCCAAAAGAGAAAAAGATAGTTGCATACCACGAAAGT
>DQSP01000105.1 GCA_015663215.1 Sulfurimonas sp. | reverse complement strand
TTTTTGAATCAGTTGAACGTGCTTTAGCAGGTCTTGCTAAAAAATCTCGTCGTATAAATCCAAAAGAGAAAAAGATAGTTGCATACCACGAAAGTGGTCATGCACTTCTAGCTGAGACAACTGTTGGTGCTAAAAAAGTTTCTAAGGTAAGTATTGTCCCTCGTGGACTTGCGGCATTAGGCTACACTTTAAATAAACCAGAAGAAAATAGATTTATGATGCAGAAGCATGAGTTATGGGCAGAGGTAGATGTTTTGCTTGGTGGTCGTGCAGCCGAAGAAGTATTTATCGGTGAGATCTCAACTGGAGCTGGTAATGACCTCGAACGTGCAACTGATATAATAAAGTCAATGGTTCAGACATACGGTATGAGTGATATCGCAGGGCTTATGGTGTTAGAAAAATCTAGACAGTCATTTTTAGGTGGTGGACAGCAAGTATCTCGTGAGTATAGCGAGAAGATGGCTGAAAATATGGATGAGTTTATTAAGTCATCACTTGCTGAACATTATGAAATTGTTGTGGCTAGACTTAAAGAGTATAGAGATGCTATCGAAGATATGGTTGCATTACTCTATAAAAAAGAAAATATTACAGGTGAAGAAGTTCGTGAGATTCTCATTAACTTTGAAAAAAAGAATAATATGGAATCTAAGGTAGATGGTGCATTGGATGAAATATCTGAAGAGTTAAAAGTAGATGCTTCTATGATAGATAAGTCTCAAGCACATAGTGATGCAGAGTAACTTACTCCCCCTAGCCAAGGAAAGTGTCTTATACATTCTTTTTGGTGTGTTATTTTTAGCACTAGCTTGGATACTAGACTTTGACTTTTTAGTCTTTATAGCCTTTTGTATTATTCTTTTCATAGGTTTTTCTTTTAGAAATCCAGAACGAGCACTTTGCACACTGGATTCCACTAGCTTTTTATCTCCTGTGGACGGAATCGTTCAAAGCATACAAGAGCTAGAAAATCATCAATATGCATATAAAATAGAGATACAAAGTGGCTATACTGATGTATCAGTTTTAAGAGTTCCATCGAATGCTACTGTAAGTAAATTCATTAAAAGAAATGGAGCAAGAACTTCAAAGGATTCTAAACTTTTTGAATCACTCAATGAAAATGTAGAGATACATTTTACTACAAATGAAGAAAATACGTTTAAAGTTGTCCATACACTCCAAAGAAGTTTTGCTCCTCTTTTTATAGAGTTAGATGATACTCAAAAACTTATTCAAACTGCAAGATATGGGCTTATGCTAAATGGCTCTACGGCTATTTATCTTCCTCAAAACTTTAGAGTTAACATTACAATAGGCTCAGAGCTTAAAGCATCAGAGTCACTTATGGGTTATTTTTCTTAAACAATAACTCGTTAGTATTTATTTCAAAGTCGAAGAAATTCGATGAAAACCCATCTTTTTCTATTCTTGAGAGTTGAATAACTGCACCTCGATTATTTTTAGCTTCTAAATAAAGCAGAGCTAATGCATAACGACTCTCATAAAAACTATTGTTTTTCAGTTTTGATAACTCAAGTAATGCTATTGCATTTTCATGATGTTCTGCTGCAGTAGATGCAACTGCTGCTAGAAAGAGCGTGTATGAATCTTGTACCTTTAGCTCATCAATTATGTGATTATAGAAAGTATATGACTCTTCAAAGTGTTTATCAAAGAGTGATGCTAAGGCTAAAGCACTTTCTATTTCATAAGTCTCAGAACTTGTAGTTTCTAGTTCATTTTTAAGTTGCTGTCGTAAGAAATAGAGTCTTCCTATTATAAGGTTCTCTTGTACATATAGGTAACGGGTAATGTAGGGTCCATAATATAAATCTTTGAAGCTAAACTTGATGTCTTTTAAATAGTTTAAAACACTAAATGCATACTCTTTTGTATTGAGTTTTGAGAAATTGGAATCAATATATAATAGATGTGGAAGTATCTCATCGGGAAGAAGTATAGTGAGTGTTTGACTGGCTTTTTTAGCAACTTCTGTTTTGTTTAGTTTTAAGGCGATGATTGTATCAAGTAGAAGGTACAAAGGTCTTTGATTGTAATCTTTATCTAACCAGTCAACAGCAGAGAGGTAGTTATTGTCACTTATAAATAACAGTGTTTTATATAAATCTTTTTCTTCGCTCATTTCCTCATCATTTACTGCATTTGTAATTATTGAACGGATTTTTTTAGAGTTTTTGTTCATTAGCTGACTGGTCATTATTGCATAGATCCCAGAGAGATAGTTTTTCGCATCTAGATAGTATGAACGTAAAAAATGTTCATTTGCTTTTTTTAAGTCCCCCATCTGTGCATAGGTTAAGGCTAAATTGTATTGTAAAATAGAGTGTTTAGGCTGAACTTTTACTAATGTTTGTAAGTCATGATTGGCATCGCGTATCTTTAAGTGTAGTGCTTTTTTTATAGCTTTTGTTATTCCCATATTTACATTGGATGATGCAGAACTTGTTTTTAGATACTGTTTTGCTGATTGAATATTATCTATATAAATGTTTGCATTTCCTTTACGAATATAACTAATAGTATGGTTGGCATTAAATATTTTATAGGGAGAAAAAGCAAATATCTTCTGATAAATAGTGTTTTTTGAATTTAAAATAGTAGTTCTGTAGTGTTGTTGTGCTTTTTCTACATTAAATAACGAAGATTTGAGTTTTACTTTTATTGGATAGTGTGTATAAATTTCATCTGAATACATGTCGGTAATATTCTTTATCATGTTTGCAGCTTTTTGTGTATGACCTAGTTTGATATTTATAAGACCAAGGGCGAGTTGTGACTTCACAGGTTGAATATTTTTTATAATTGCTTCATCAAAATGATTGATTGCTAGTATAAAATCTCCTACTCTTGCATAGAGTAGTCCCAGACTAAAATCATCCAAATCATTAAAGTTTTTTTCCATTGCCTCAATAGCCATATAGTCATTTGCATAAAGTGCATTTATCTTTGCACTCAAATTCTTTTGAATATTTGGATACTCGGAGGAAGTAGAGTTTTTGAGTGAGTTTAATGCATTAAGATAATCTTTTTTATAGTAGCTTATAAGTGTGAAGTAATATGAATACAGAGGAGAGTTGACTTCATAAGGTAAATAAGCATAAGCAAGGTCAATATAATAATGAAAACTCTTTTCATCTTTTAGATGTAGTGCACAAACAGCAGCATTTATAGCACTTACACATCTTTTTTCATCATTTTTAATAGCTTTGGAAAAAGTTTTAAAAGCTTGTTCGTATTGTTCATTTTTAAGTTGGGCTACTCCTAAATTATATTCTGATATCGCTTCACTGTAGTGTGCTATATCTGCATATAAAGAGAGTGCTTTTTCTTTGGAACCATTAGTATAGAGATAGTTTGCTTTTGCAATCATATTTTCTAATTTACTGGGTTCTACGATAGGAGTGTAAGGCTTTGCGAGCTTTTCATCTAAAAAATCAACATCCAAAAGCATATTCTCTTCTTCCGCTGAAGTTAAATTTAAAAAAGTCACAATGATAATTATAATGAGTATTAAGGCTAAAAAAGCGAAGATGATTGGTTTTTTAAGTGTTGAACCTGATGCTTCTTCTTCATCAATAGCATCCGTTATATGTGAATCTTCTATAGCTCCACTATCATCAATAATTATTATCTCTTCTTCTAACTCTGCCATTAAAAACCTTATCTATATTTCTAATTTATTATAGCAAAAATAGTACCTTATCTATCACTCAATAGTTTGAGTGAGGTTAAAGTTTTATAATTCCTTAGAATTACTTTTAATACACCAAGTAAATTACACTAATTATAACTATACTTCCATAATCAATTATCCAAAAGGAAACCCTATGTATACAGTATTAATGGAAGAAGAGTGTAGCTGCTTTAAAAAAAGCGAATACACAAATAACAACACATTTAAAACACAACAAGAAGCATATCAGTATGCAAATATTTTAGCTGAGTTTATGAACGAAGAATTCTGTAGTCGACATACTTTTACTTCTCAAATAGCTGAAAACAACCACTTTATTATTAGAGTTGCTCCAAATGCTACAAATGTTTCAGGATGTAGTACAGGTATATCATGTAATGATGGCTGTGATTCGACTGATGACTGGGCTCTTGAAAACACACAAACAGAAGGTTGTGGTACAGGCTGTGGTTGTGCTTAAATAGATATTGTGACAAAATAAGAGTATAATAGAAAATCTTAAAAGTAGGAGTCATATCATGACAAAAGAAAACCATGTAAAGTTAGAAGCATTAAGCCCTGAGGGAAAAAGTGCTTATGTAAGTGCTAAAGGTCGTATTTTAGAGGCTTTAAGAGCTATGGACCTGTTTGAAGGTGTCTCTTTATCGGATCAAGAGAAAACAACAATTCAAGAATTACTTGATGAAACTGCATTTTTAATGCAAAGTACAGAAGATAAGTAAAAAGTGCTAAGCACTCTTTACTAAAATCCCTATTGTGTAATGAGTAAGGATTTGTATTAGTTCAGAAGCCTCTAAATACCCATACTCAAATAAGGCTTCAAAACTTCAGGAATATCAATACTTCCATCTTCATTCTGATTGTTTTCCATAATAGCTACAAGAGTACGTCCAACAGCGAGTGAGCTTCCGTTTAGTGTGTTTACAAATGTATTTTTCTTGCCATCTTTATAACGGATTTTAGCTCGTCTTGCTTGGAAGTCCCTTGTGTTAGAGATAGAAGAGATTTCTCGGTACTGGTTTTGCCCTGGCAGCCATACTTCGATGTCGGTAGTTTTTGCTGCACCAAAACCTAAGTCACCAGTACAAAGTTGCATCAGTCTATGGGGTAACTCTAGTGCTGTTAAAATATCTGAAGCACACTCTATCATCTCGTTAAAAATAATATCGCTAGTCTCGGACTTAGTTATACATACTAACTCTACTTTATGAAACTGATGCTGTCGTATCATACCACGAGTATCACGACCAGCTGCACCTGCTTCTTTTCTATAACAAGATGTATAACCTGTCATTTTTATAGGGAGTTTATCATAAGGGATGATTTCACCTTGAAAAAGGTTTGTAAGTGGTACTTCAGCAGTAGGAATCAAGAACATGTCTTGTCCTTCTATCTTGTATAAATCATTTTCAAACTTTGGAAGTTGTCCTGTTCCTTCTAGTGCAGTACGGTTGACCATATGGGGAACACTTACTTCATGATACCCGCGTTTGGAGTTAAAGTTAAGCATAAAGTTTATCAGTGCACGTTCGAGTTTTGCACCCATGTCAAAAGAGACACTAAAGCGACTTCCAGAGAGTTTCGCACCACGTTCAAAGTCTATCCAATTGTTTTCTTCTGCAAGCTCCCAGTGCTCTTTAGGTTTAAAGCTAAATTCTTTTGGCGATAGAACTTTTTTTATCTCTATGTTGTCATTTTCATCAGCTCCATCAGGAACAGAATCATCTGGTATATTTGGAACACTCATCGCTAGTGCTTCTAGTATAACTTGAGCTTCGCGTTGGACTTCTAACGCAGCATCGACTTTAAGATTGTTAGCTTCTATGCGTGCTTTTAGTTCATTGATGTCTTTACCTTCGCGTTTGTAAACACCAAACTCTTTGCTCATCGCATTACGAGCGGCTTGGAGTTCTTCAAAGGCAACCTTTGCTACTTTGAGGATTTCATTTTTTTCTTTTAAATCATCGAGAAGTTCTTTACTCACACCTTTACGCATAAGTTTTTTACTTAAACCTTCGAAATCTTTTTGTAATAATTTTAAATCTATCATATTTATCCTTGAGTTATACTAATATATCTTTAGCTACTTGAAATTGGTTTGCTGTCATTAGGTGTATCTTTGGGTGGAGTGCTTTTATCTCATCAAAAAGAGTTTTACTGAGCTCAAATCCGACTTTGTACTCTTCTTCAGCACCACTTTTATTTGCAATGCGAAGTCTCTCTAACCAAATGTCAGGAACATTTATTCCCGGTACATGAGCTGAAAGAAACTGCGCAGTTCTGAGTTTAGTGATAGGAAAGATGCCGAAAATAAGTTCCGCTTTTTTCTTATCAGGACAGCACTCCGCGTTTGCATTATCACGAAGTTCTAAAAGAAGTTTTGCACTCTCTAAGTCATAAACAGGTTGAGTGATGATGCCAATAGCTCCATGCTTTATCTTTTT
>DQSP01000260.1 GCA_015663215.1 Sulfurimonas sp. | reverse complement strand
TTCACCATCTTCAACTGAACCACTACCTTCAGGTATACCGTGACCTTCTGGGCTTAATTCTGTAACTGGCTGTAGGTCTGTATCCCATCTTGCAAGCTCTGCTGCATTTGGAACACGACCATTATTGATTTTGGCCCCGATTGCTTGAGGGTTTACATAATAGTTTCCCGTTTTACCGTTAACAACAGGGTGTGAAACACCACCGTCAATATCAAGTGCAACTGAAGCATTAGCACCTGATGGTGTTGCACCACTTTCCATACATCCCACTACAGAGAAAGCTACAACTGCAGCTACTGAAGCAGAAACTAGTAATTTATTATACGCTTCTAATTTGAACATGATTCACCTTTCCTTCTTCTGTTACTTCCCAAGTCTCAACTGCATTTCTGTGATAAACTGCTTCAACACCCATTATTCCAACTTCTTGGTCAATTGTTGGTTGAATATATCCAGCATCATCAATAGCACGTGAAGTAAGTAAAAGTTTTTCACCTTTTTTATATGTGTGCATATAAGACCAGCGAGTCCATGATTTTGAAAGAACTAAACCTTTAAGGTTTGCCTCTACATAGTTTCTACCACCATCAAAAGATAAATCAACAGCTTTAATAGTACCCATACCAGACCATGCAAGACCTTCGATTTCAACTACATCGCCATCTTTAAGATCAGTCCACGGAAGTTCTGGAGATGGAGAAGTTACAGTTGAGTTCACTTCATTCGCATAGAAATGTTGGATTGCTTTACCAGTTGGCTTAAGATCAGTGTACTTAGAAGTCTCTTCTTTACAGTACCAAGGTTCTTGAGAAAACTCTAAACGACGAAGCCATTTAACACATAAGTTTCCTTCCCAACCTGGAACAAGTAGTCTTACTGGGTATCCTTGCTCAGGACGAAGTGCTTCACCATTTTGTCCCCAAACGAGCATAGCGTCATCAAGAATTTTATCTATTGGAAGTGTTCTTCCCATCTTAGAGTTGTCAGAGCCCTCAGCAAGCATCCACTGTGCAGTTGGTTTAAGACCTAAGTCTTCGAGTATTGTCTTGATGTAAACACCAGTCCACTCAGCAGATGCCATAAAACCTTTAGCAAATTGAACAGAGTTGAACTGTGGCCCTTTCCACTCTTGTCCACCATTGGCAGGACATTCGATGAAGTGTGTACGTGTTACAGATGGGTAGCGCTTAAGCTGGGCAAGTGTAAGAACAATAGGCTTCTCAACTAAACCGTGAATCATTAAACGGTACTCATTAGGGTCTACATGCGCAGTACCACCATGAGAACGAGAGAAGAAAAGACCATTTGGAGTGATGATTCCTTGAGATTCGTGGATAGGTGTAACAGCGATTGAAGCTCTAAAGTTACCAGAAGCAAGAAGTTTAGTACTTCTTCTGATTACATTATGTTCATAAGCTGATGGTATTCCATATTGGTTTTTAGTGACTGGGTCACCCCATTTTTGGCCCCATTTAGTATGGTGCATTATTGCAGGATCGCCTTTTCCGGCTGATTCATTTGCTAGTAGAGATGTTCCAGCAAGAGCAGTTACTGATACCGCAGCTGCTTTTTTGAAAAAGTCTCTTCTGTCGATCGTAGTTTGATCTTGAGATTCTTTATTATCCACATTTTCTCCTTTTGTAGGTTGTTGTCTATTATTTATTTTAATACATTAACTCTGTTATTTAAATATACGAAGTTTTTTACCCTAACATTATGCCATTTTATACTTAATTATATATTTAGGATTAGGGTCAAACCCCATTGTATGTGATTTAATTGTGATATTAATAAGCTTTCTCATCTTAACAGTTACAAAATGAAACAAAAATAAGCTTAATCTTTTGGTAAAATTGCAAGAATAAGATAATTTTCACTTATCTTATCTATAAAAAAAAGTATATTAAAATCTTCATGCGGTATTTCTTTTATATCTTCATTATCAAAGAGTTGTGCTTTTTTGTATTTATTTACTTTAGTTGGAAGGTTTATTAGAATTGTGTCTAAATAGAGTTTAAACTTTTTAGTCGCTTCATAGTTTTCTTTTATATATTCTTCTAAAATAACTTTTAATTGCTTCTCGTAAAGTGCAGTACAAAGAATATTCATTACTTTTCTCTCTCTTTGAGCCAAGCAGAAATCTCTTTCATACTTTCAAAGAGTGGCTTCATGCAAGAGTTATTAGTTTTATAACTTTCTAACTCTTTGAGGATTAGATTTTTTTGTTCTTCTGTGTCTATAGGCATTATTACTCTGTTTCCTCAGCTTTATTGCCATAAAATATTTCTATCTCTTCATCTATAAGTTTTATATCTTCGAGAGCTTCTTCATATACTTCTAGTTTAGCCTCAGCACTCTCTTCTTCTGATGCAGTTTGTTCAGCTTCATTGAGTGTATCTAAAATCATGAAAGACTTAAACGGTGTTCCGTGGTTATAGACTATTTCCCCTCCATCTTTTCCTTGAAGAAATGTCGTAGCCGTTGCTCCTAAGAGTAAAACTATAGCAAGTGCTTCGAGTGCAAACTTCTTTGTTTGACAGCCGAGAGCTTTAAGTATAAATATTATACCCATAGCTATGGCAAGATAAAGCCCTAACTCTTTATGCTCTATAAGTTCATGCTGACCAGCTTCACTAAGGTAGTCATATATCTCTGGACCTGCTTGACTTCCTGTGTACCAGACTACACCCATAGCTAGGGCTGAGAAAAAGATACTTATGCTCGAGAGTTTAGAAAACATCTCTTGTCTATTTATAAGGTAAGCGATACCTAATGCCGAAGCTACCACTGGTAAAACCATCGCGAAGTGTGCTGTTGCTGGGTGAATCATCATAATAAGTCCTTTGTTGTAGTTTATTTTTTATCTATGGCATCTTTGCCGTATTTTATAGCACTTCCAAGTGCAACACGGGCTACACCAAATGCCTGCATACCCATTCTTTTTGCTTCTTGTGCCTTAGGTGACTTGAGTGCTATATCTGCTTTTTTCATAGCATTTTTAGCAAATGCAGAAAATCTACTTTTCATAATGTCGGCTGTCTCTTTAGAGATTAAAATAAGTTCTTCAAGATCATAAGCCATATCTTTATTGAGTTGAATAAGAATATTTTTAATCTCCTTAGAACTTTCATTGGCCTGAGTTGCTACAACTTGAGCAAAAAGTGTATCTGTTTGGTTCAAGTCTTCTATAATTGTATCGTAGTCCTCTATAAGTATATGCTTGGCTTCAACGGGCATAAACTCAAGACGTTGTTTAAATCTATCTATTGATTTAATAAGTCCACTTCGCATTCCCTTGAGAGTAGAACTTAAAATTTGTTCTGCTCTAGTTGGTGTTGCCTCAGCCATATCAATAGCAGCAACTAAAATCGTAGAGAGTATCTTTCTCACACGAATAGTATTAAGCGAGCCTTCTTTGATTGACTCATAACTTATCTCTTTTATAACTTCTGTATTTGACTCTGTGATATCACCAGCTGTATCTTTTTCCAATGCTGTTATAATAGCGGACTCAACCATCTCACTTAGTATTTCATAGAGGTCAATTGACTGAAGTTTTATCTGGTGAAGCTTTGCGAGAGCAGTGTCAGATTTCACTACTTGATCCTCTAGTACATTAAAGATAGCGTATTTAGTATTTTGTAGTGCATCAGATTTGTTTTCTAACTCACGCTCAATAGCCTCTTTTTTTGCAAGAAGTGATTGTACATCTTCTTGTAGGACTTTTGTCTCAAGGTCAATGATAGTAGTAGTTACTTGTCGAACTTCTTCTAAAGCGAGAGAGTCCAAATCTACTTTTGCCTTGTCTAAAGCTGTAAGAATTCTTTTGTCGATAGTTTTAAACCTTTTATTGTAAAGTGATTCTAGATTTTGTGCTATTTCTTGTGCCATTATTTTTCCTTTTTAAAGTACCATTTTGATATCTTGATGTCTTTTAAGCGCATCAAAAATAAAAGTTCTATCATCTTCATTATGAACAAGTAGGTCAAGATTCATACTGATATACTTGCCTGTTTTAGACTTGTTAGAATGGCTAACTGAGTGATCTCTGTCATCTATTACATCTCTTATAGCCTGTTCTAATGCAGCCCTCTCACTTGCTATGATTTTATAACACCAGCTACAAGGATACTCTATAACTACTTTTTGTTTACTATCGTTTATAGTCTCCACTTTTACCTCCTGATTTAGTTTCTAGCTGTACATTACGGATTATCATACCCTTATCTATAGCTTTTACCATATCGTATATAGTAAGTAGTCCTATGCTCGTTCCTGTAAGTGCTTCCATTTCAACACCCGTTTGACCTTTTAGTTTTGCTGTGACTATAAGCTTAAACCCTGGAAGTTCTGGAAGTTCTTCGACATCGCAGTTTATACCGCTAAGGTTAAGAGGATGACACATAGGGATAATTTCACTCGTTTTTTTCACACCCATGATAGCAGCTATAACTGCAGTCTGTAAAACAGGACCTTTTTTTGTTTTTTCAGTGACTATAGCATCGTAAGCATCTTGGCTCATTTGTATAGTTCCACTAGCAACAGCGACTCTAGTAGTTTCGTTTTTATCACTCACATCGACCATTTTTGGTCTTTGGTTTTCATCTAAATGGGTTAGTTTCATAGTAAAATCTTTTTTGTTTTTTACTATTATAGCGAAGAGGTGTTAATAATTAGCTAGTAATTAATGTAAGTGCTTTTGCATATTCATGTGGATGGTTAAGATTTAGAAAACTATCGTCATTTGTAAAAGTGACATAAGTTGTTTGTGAATTTTTTAGTAGATAGTTTAGTTTATGATTATTTTCTTTGAGCATCTTTTTAAATGATGGTAGTAAAGAGAGATGATAAATGCCACACAGAGGTTGTATGCCATCCTCTGTTTTTGCAATAGTTGCATCGACTATGTTTGAGTCTGCTTCTAGTAGTTTTAAAATTATTTTCTCACTTATAAAGGGAGTGTCTACACTAATAGCAAAAAATGTATCACATTGTAAGTGCTCAAATATAGAGATAAATGCGATAGTAGGAGCAAAACTATTTTCTAAAACCTTATCTTCTATGTAGTTTGCAGCAAAAGAGAACTTATTTTTATCTTTACATGAGATGTAAACATTGGTAAAAAGTTTTGAGAGTCTGGAGTGTTGAAATTCTGTGAGAGTTGTAAAGCTCCCAAAGGGAAGAAGAGTTTTGTCTTCTCCCATTCTTGAGCTTTTTCCACCTGCAAAGATAACACAGGGGATATTTAACATATTAGTTTCTTGTAAGTTCTGCTTCGATACGTCTATTTTTAGCCATACCTTCGCTTGTTGCATTATCTGCAATAGGATTTTCTTCACCACGTCCAAGTGCTGAGAGTTGTGTTGCGCTTACACCCTTAGCAATGAGTTGGGCAACAACTGCATCTGCTCTCTTTTGAGAAAGTTTTTGGTTGTATGCCGCACTTCCTTTACTGTCTGTGTAGCCTACTATTTTTGCACTATAGTTTGTATGTAGTGCTAGGAAGTCTGCATAAGCTTGTAACTTAGTATGAGATGCTTCTTTAATGCTATCAGAGTTGTTTTCAAAGTTGATATCTAATGCAACTGTTTGTGGACAACCATCACTATTTACAGTTTCGCCTACAGGGGTATTTGGACAGATATCGTTAGCATTTAAAACACCATCATTATCATTGTCAACATTACATCCCTTAGCATTGACTGTTACTCCAGCAGGAGTATTTGGACAGCTATCTTTAGAGTTTAAAACTCCATCCTTGTCATCATCTCCATCAATTATAACAGGAGCAGCAACTATTACTGGAGCAATAACAGGAACAGGCTCTTCTTTTACTGGCTCTGGTGCAACACTTTTTTGCTCTATCTCACCAAAAGCATATGTTAGACCTACAAGTGCAATTATATTGTGATCGAGTATACCTTCGTTATGTGTTGCAACTTTTCCAAGATACATTGCTTCAAGTTTAAGAGCAAGGTTTTTTGTAAAGTTTACTTTAGCACCAACACCAACATCAACAAAGAGACCACTTTTGCTTGTAACAGTCTCTGTACTTACATCTTCTATACCTAAACCTGCTTTAGCGAATGGAACAAACGAACTCATCTCATCGTAAGTATAAACACCATTAACCGCACCACGAATAGTATCTGTGCTTAAACCACTTGTGTAATCTACACTCTCAGAAATGAAGAGAGAAAATTCAGGTTTGATTTTAGAGTCAACATCATTTATTTGAAACTCTAAACCTCCAAGAAAATAACCATCATCTTTAAAACCTAAACTAGATTCATGATAGTTATACCCAATCATAGGAGAGATTTCGTAAGCTTTTTGCTCTGAGAACGCCAAAGTACCAGCCAAAAGTGCTGGGATGAGAAGAAGTTTTTTCATTTTATTTCCTTTTATATTTACACGAAAGTGTATTGTTAATTAATGAGATTATTATCTCGGATCTGTTATGTAACCTGTAATAGCACTAATGGCTGCTACCGCAGAGTTTGCTAAGTAGACCTCAGAAGAACGGCTCCCCATACGACCAACAAAATTACGGTTAGTTGTAGAGATAGCTTTTTCATTATCACCAAGTATTCCCATGTATCCACCTAGACAAGCACCACAAGTAGGATTAGAAACAACACCACCTGCGTCGATAATTATGTCCATATATCCGAGTCTATATGCTTCTTTTAAGATTCTTTGAGTTGCTGGCGTTACGATAAGACGAACATCTTCATGAACTTTTTTACCTTTAAGGATTTCAGAGGCAATTTTAAGGTCACCTAAACGCCCATTAGTACATGAACCGATAAATGCTTGATCTATTTTGATGTGATCTGCTACTGCTTTGGTGATACTGTGACCATTTGATGGTAAAAATGGATAAGCGATAACAGGCTCTAATGCAGCTACATCGATGTCAAGAACAAGCGAATAAGAAGCATCATCATCAGAGTAATGAATACGGGGCTCACGAGCAAGGTTTTTGTCGCTTAAAAACTCTGCTGTTACATCATCATACGCAACTATTCCACTCTTCGCCCCCGCTTCAATAGCCATGTTACACATAGAAAATCTATCGTCCATATTTAAGTGTTCTATCGTTGAACCAGTAAACTCTAGCGTTTGATACAGCGCACCATCAACACCAATACGGCGAATGATTTCTAAGATGATGTCTTTACCAGTTGTATGATGTCCTGGTTTTCCACTTAGGTTTACTTTGATAGACTCAGGAACCTTAAACCAGTTGCCCCCAGTAATCATGGCAAACGCAAGGTCAGTTGAACCCATACCAGTTGAAAAGGCACCAAGAGCACCGTGAGTACAAGTGTGACTGTCTGCACCGATGATAACATCACCAGGAACTACAAGACCTTTTTCAGGAAGTAATGCATGCTCAATTCCCATGTCTTTTTCATCAAAAAAGTTTTTTAGTTTATGCTCTTTAGCAAAGACACGAGATATTTTTGCCTGATTTGCTGAAGCTATGTCTTTTGCAGGTATAAAGTGATCAAGAACTATAGAAAACCCATCTGGATTAGCAAGTTTTTTTGCACCACTTAAATTAAACGCAGAGATAGAGATAGGAGTTGTTAT
>DQSP01000147.1 GCA_015663215.1 Sulfurimonas sp. | reverse complement strand
TCCTCTTCTAAACGAAAGAGTGTTCCCGTTTCAGGATTTGCAGCGTACATTTCGTACTCAAAACGACAGTCATTTGCACATGAACCACGGTTGGGCACACGACCTGACTGGAGTGTAGAGATAAGACAGCGTCCACTGTATGCAAAACACATACTTCCGTGAACAAAAACTTCAAGTTCAAGAGTTGGAAGCTCTTTTTTTATAGCTACTAAATCTTTAAGACTTATCTCACGAGCTGTGATAATACGAGTCGCACCCATCTCATGATAAATCTGAGCATCTAAAACATTCATAACATTTGCCTGTGTTGAGAGGTGTAGAGGCATACCGGGAACAAGGTCATGACAGAGTTTTAACACACCTGGGGTTGCGACAATGAAAGCATCTGGGTTAAGAGCACCCATAGCTACAATATGTTTTTTAAGAAGTGCAAGTTGGGAGTTAAAAGGAAAACCATTTATGGTTACATAAACTTTTTTACCTCGAGCATGAGCATACTCTATACCCTCAGCAAAATCTTCCATACTAAACTCTTTACCCGAACGAATACGAAGGGAAAAGTGACTCACACCACCATAAACAGCATCAGCACCAAAATCTAGTGCAATTTTCAACTTTTCTAATGATCCTGCGGGAGAGAGTAGTTCTACTTTTTTACTCATTATTTGCCAAACTGTGCGAGTAGTGCTTCTATATCATCAGCAGAAGCTACATCATTGTGAGTATCTCCAACGATATGTTGTGCAGATGAGACACGTTTATCATCATCTATTTTACCTTCAAAAAGAGTGTTCATGTATCCAGCAAGTGAGCGCATTACATTTATTACACGTTCAATTTTTTGACGGTGTATATCTTGGTACTGCATAATATCCATAACATCTATTATCTCATCACCACTATTTTGCATCGTTTGGATAATCGTTTGTGCAGCAACTAATGCTTCTTCATTTTGTGTTAGACTAGTTGAAAATGCTACAACATCAGGAAACTTTTGAGTTAATGTTTTAAAAAGCTCAATATTATCTGTAAGTGCTTTGATAGTTAAGTTTGCTTCTTCTTCTTTTTCCATCAGTTCATTACTAATGTTTTCAATTATGTCAAAAATTTCGCCTGCTTTTTCTTCACTCTCTTTAGTTACATCATCGAGTTGATGCACCATCTTGTTCTCATCTGTCGCAGGAAGTGGCCAGTGATGTGCAGTATCATCTGAATACCCAGCAGGTTCTTTATCTTCCTCTGTATTTTCTTGTGGCGTTGCATCTTCTGAGGTTGTCTCTTGTGCAGTTGTTTCCTTAGAAACATCTTCGCTAGAAACTTCCTCTTGTAATTCATCTAAATCAATCTCTCCACCCATTAAAGCATCTAGTTCTTCTTGTGTCATTTTCTTGTCTCCGAGGTAAAATTATATTTATTTATTAAATTAACACTATAATAGCATAAAATATATAAATATGAGAATACAAATGATAGTAGATATGCACAACCACACACCACTATGTAATCATGCTGAGGGCACAATACAAGAGTATGTTTTATCCGCAATTGAGGCTAAAACGAAGTTCTTTGGTTTCTCAGACCATGCCCCTATGGACTATGACCCTAAGTATAGAATGAAATTTCAAGAGATGCAAAAATATGAAAAAGATGTTTTAAATGCTCAAGAAAAATATAAAAGCGAGATACAGATACTACTAGCTTATGAGGTAGATTATCTACCAGGTCATATGGATAAAAGAGTATTAAACGCAGATGTTGATTATCTTATTGGGTCTGTTCACTTTATAGAAGGTTGGGGTTTTGACAACCCTGAATTTATAGGAAAATGGGAAGAGCAAAATATTGATGAAATATGGCAAAAATATTTCAAGACCATTGAAGATATGGCAAAAACAAAGCTTTTCGATATAGTAGGACACTTAGACCTCATCAAAGTTTTTAAATTTATGCCAAAATCTGACATAGTAAAAATGGCAACTCCTGCTTTAAACGCGATAAAAAAAGCAGGAATGGTTTTAGAGTTAAATGTAGCAGGTTATAGAAAAAAAGTAGCAGAACCCTACCCTTCAAAAGCACTTTTACAAAAGGCTTACGACTTAGAAATTCCCATAACTTTTTCTTCCGATGCACATGCACCAGAGCAAATTGCCATGTATAATGATGAAATTATTTGTCTTGCAAAAGAGGTTGGCTACACACAATGTTCTTACTTCATTAAACGTAAAGAACATATTATAAATTTTAGTTAGAATAAAGATACAATTTACAAATACATAGTATAATACATTTATATAAAAACAAAAAAAGGATTTACAAATGGGTAAATATATAGAATTAACTGGTGCAGATTTCGAAGCAACACTTTCAGAAGGTGTATCTTTAGTTGACTTTTGGGCTCCATGGTGTGGACCTTGTCGTATGATCGCTCCAGTTATTGAAGAACTAGCAGAAGATTTTGATGGTAAAGCAAAAATTTGTAAAGTAAACACTGATGAAGAGCAAGAGATTGCTGTTAAATTTGGAATCCGTTCTATTCCAACTATTATGTTCTTTAAAGATGGCGAGATGGTAGACCAAGTTGTTGGTGCACAAAGCAAACAAGCTTTAGCTGACAAAATTAACGGTCTTTTAGGATAATCTTTTAAGGACTAAATTTTGGCTAAAAGAAAAGGAAAATCACTCTTTTCTCTCTCTACTCTTTTAGCTTCTTTCTTTGGAGCAGCAATGATTGCTGCCTCCTTTGCATACTTCAACTACAAGTTTTCTGAGTACAAATTTATTGACTTCAAAGAGTGGACTTTTTATGAAAAAAGTGACCTTTTCACTCCAACAGAAGATAAATATATCGTAGTTTTTTACTCCTCACGCGAAAAAGATACAATGGAACTTCTTTCAGACATAAATTTAACACTTCCCGTTCTCGCGTTTGACTACTATAACAAGGTAAAAGAAAACTCTGCAACTACTACTTTTTTAAGAAGTGGTACCAAAAATTCGCTTGCGTTTATTCAACGCTTTAACATATACGAATCACCTTCTATCTTCTTCATAAAGAGAACAAAAGATACTCTTTATAAGCAAGATAGTATGATACGTAAACTTGATAACCTCAAAGAGTTATCTAAAAAGGTAAACTCCCTTTAAAGGAAAAGATTTGATTTTAGATTGTGCTATTGTTGGTGGAGGACCTGCTGGTCTTACTGCTGGTCTTTATACAACACGCGGTGGATTAGAAAATGTAGTTATGTTTGAAAAAGGCATGCCTGGTGGACAGATAACAGGTTCTTCTGAGATAGAAAACTATCCAGGTGTTGTGGGTGAGATAACAGGAATGGATCTGATGATACCATGGCCTGCACAGTGTCAAAAGTTCGGTCTTGTTCATGAAATGGCAAATGTCACTCGTATCACGAAAAAAGATGATCTTTTCACTATACATAAAGAAGATGGAACAAGTACAGATGCACATAGTGTTATCATAGGTACTGGTTCTTCCCCTCGGCGTGTTGGGTTTAAGGGTGAAGATGAACTTTTTGGAAAAGGTGTGAGTACTTGTGCAACATGTGATGGATTTTTCTATAAAGGAAAAGAAGTTGTTGTTATAGGCGGTGGTGACACTGCACTAGAAGAGGCTCTTTACCTAGCAAAAATCTGCTCAAAAGTTTACATAGTGCATCGTCGTGATACTTTTCGTTCAGCTCCAAACACCATAAAACGTATTTATGATACTGAAAATATTGAACTAATCCTTGACTCAACTCCAGAGGAAGTGTATGGTGACAATATGGGTGTAACAGGCATACGAGTTATAAATAAAGATGGTGAGAGACGTGACATTAAAGTGCCTGGTGTTTTCACTTTTGTTGGTAATGATGTAAACAGTGAAACACTTATGCAAGAGAGTGGTGATTTTTTATGTGAGATGAATGAACTCGGACAGGTAAAAGTGAACTTAAAGATGGCTACATCAGTCGCTGGTCTTTTTGCAACAGGTGATATGCGCCAAGATGCGCCAAAGCAAGTAGTATCTGCTGCTGGTGATGGTGCAGTTGCCGCTCTATCTGCTATATCATATGTGGATGAACTTCTCAACTAAATTTTTTGTAACCCTTATGTTTCCTTTCGTTTGTACAATACACTACAAATAACAAAAGGAAACATCATGAAAACTTTTTTCATTCTTCTTCTCGCTTCACTCACTCTTTATGCACAAGATGCATTTATTAATTCAGATCAACTCAGTAAAGTCCTCAACAATAAAAATTTAATAGTATTAGACACAGGTACTATTAAAACATTTAACAAAGGGCATATACCTCATGCGCAGCAAGTAGAAATATCTTCGTTTAGACACTGGGTAGATGATACATACCTTTTAATGAACTCACCCCAAGAGATACAAACTGTTGCTCGCAAACTTGGAATTAATAAAGAT
>DQSP01000209.1 GCA_015663215.1 Sulfurimonas sp. | reverse complement strand
CTTGAATTAGCTACGGCTAGTTCTACGAAAATGTGCCTATAACTAGAACTCTCTTGTAGTCGCTGAAGTTGGTGCTATTTTTAACTAAGGACTTATATCTGTGAAAGTATACACAGACAGCCTCTCTTTAAGTGATGAATATGAAAATAATCTCAAGTGGGTTAAAGAGATAAAAGATGCTATCGCCGATGATAGAATTACAATGTTTTATCAACAAATTATTGACAACAATGATCCAGAGCATAAAAAATATGAAACCCTTATACGACTCATAGATAAGCAGGGAAATATTATTACACCTTTTTTCTTTCTTGAAATTGCAAAAAAAGCAAAACTCTATAAACAACTCACAAAGATAGTGATACATAAGGCATTTGAAGCTTTTAAAGATAATGACTATGACTTTTCTATTAACATCACGATTGATGATATTTTAGATAAAGAAATTAACAAGTATATTATAGTGACCTTACTCAAGTATGATATTTCACAGCGAGTTATTTTTGAAATAGTCGAGAGTGAAAATATAGATGATTTTGATGCTGTTGAGAATTTCATAATTATGGTAAAAAAACATGGTTGTCGTATCTCCATCGATGACTTTGGAACTGGTTACTCTAACTTCGAACACCTTATGCGTCTGCAAGCTGACTACATTAAGATAGATGGTAGTATCATTAAAGAGATTACTACAAACAAACGTTCAGAACTTATAACATCAGTCATAGTTGCCTTTGCTAAAGAGATGAATATAGAAACAATAGGTGAGTTTGTTGAGAGCAAGGCTATAAATGATAAACTTATAAAACTTGGAGTAAATAAATCTCAAGGTTATTACTTTGACAAACCTCAAGCAACTTTAGAGGAAAAAGAGCTATAATTCTAAAAACCACATGAAGAATTATAACCATGATACGAAAAGCCCTTAAAAATACTACAAAAAGTGAAAAACTCAAAGCTTTCATAAAAAAGTCTAAAGTACCACCAGAATTTCTCCAAGCGAATCGAAAAATGATAAGTCGTGGTGTATTTATTGGGATATTTATAGCATTTATTCCTATGCCTATGCAGATGGCACTTGTTTTAGCATTTATGCCAGTTTTTCGTTTTAATGTTCCTATTGCCCTTGCTATGTGTTGGCTTAGTAACCCTTTTACTATGCCTCCTATGTACTATATGGAGTATTTAACAGGGTCTTTTTTCTTGGGAAGTGAGGTTAGTGAGGTACATATGACTTTAGAGTGGTTTAAAGAGAACTTGGATGATATTTTCGTTCCTCTTTATCTTGGGACACTCTTTTACTCTGTTTTTGGCTCTTTATTTGCCTACTGGGCAGTAAACCACTTTTGGAGAAAGTCCGTTCATCAAGATAAAAAGAAGCATAGACACCATCGCTAAAGGTCTGTTTTTAAGACTTTTTCAAACTCCAAAAAATAAAACCAATTCCTACTAATAAAAATGGAATACTCAGAGCCTGACCTGTACTCATAAAAAGAAAACTTGTATCATAATCAGCCTGTTTTACTTTTACAAACTCCACTAAAAACCGTGCAGAAAAAACAAGGCTTAAAAAGAGTCCAAAAAGAAGTCCTGGTTGTACTTTTGCTTTTGAGAATTTATATATAGAAAATAAGAGTATAAAAATAGCAAGATAAGAGAATGCTTCGTAAAGTTGTGCAGGATGCCTGGGAAACATGTCTACTTTTGTAAATACAACTGCCCATGAAACATCTGTTTTAGTACCCACAATCTCAGAGTTCATAAAGTTACCCATACGTACTAAAAATCCAAAGAGCGCAGTAGGCACTATGAGTCTATCTATAAGCCATAAAAAATCCATCTTGTAGCCCAGGCTACTCTCTCTTCCTTCGTAATTCACCTTGTATTTTTTAGCACCAAAGTACAAGGCTATAATAGCACCTAGTCCACCACCATGAGAAGCAAGTCCACCCTCCCAAACAGCAAATATTTTTAGAGGATGTGCAAGATAAAAAGCAGGGTCGTAAAAGAGACAGTGCCCAAGTCTAGCACCCACTACTATACCAACAACTGTATAGAGAAAAAGTGGCTCAATTGTAGCCTCATTTTTCCCTTCAATTCTAAATGCCCACTTCATAAACTCTAAACCTAAAAGAATAGAAGTGGCAAATAGTATCCCGTACCAGAAAACAGTAATAGAACCGAGGGAAAAAGCTATCGGACTAGCACTCCATACAAAGTAATCCATTAGGCTTTAAGAGCCTCTGCTATGAGCTCTATAGGGTTTTTAAAGACTGTTTTACTCTCTACACCCATAGAGTTGTTTATCTGCATACGACAAGCTGAACACTCTGCTGAAACTATCTCTGCTCCAGTGTTTTTAATCATAGCCGCCTTAGGAACACCCGCTGCTTTTGCAAAGTGATATTTTTCAGTCTGCATCGTAATTCCACCAAATCCACAACAAGCATTAGGGTCACTCATCTCTACAATGTTGTAGTTTTTACTTACTAAGTTTCTTGGTTCTTGGTATATTCCTTGCATCTTTCTTGCATGACAAGGGTCATGATAAGTTACTATCTTTGGTATCTGTTTTTTTGAAGCTAAAAGTGCTTCAAGCTCTGTGTTGTTCTGTAACCACTCTGTTGCCATTGAAACTTTTGTCATGATAGCTTTTGCACGAGCTTTCCACTCTGGTTGGTCATGAAAATAGTGTTCATAGTCAATTTTTAGCATTGCCGAACAAGTAGCTTCTGGAACAAGTATAGCTTCAACATCTTTGCTAAAACTCTCAAAATACTCGATATTAAACTTCGCGTTTGAGTCAACAGTACCAAAGTCTCCCGTAAAGTAAGCAGGAGCAGAACAGCACTTTTGACTTTTAGCAAGAAATGCATCTATTTCTAATGCTTCTAAAATCTCTAAAAGAGAGTCACCAACATCTCTAAAGTTGTAGTTTGCTAAACAGCCGATAAATATTGCGACCTTGCGTTTACCACCATTGTCTATATTTTCAGGATGTGCATTTAAAAAAGATGTTTTTCTCAAACTCGGCATCAATCTATCTGTTTTAATAATAGGCAGGTTCAAACGCGAGTGCATAGAGTCTATATCGCCTTTTATTTTAAACCCACAAGTCTGAAATGCCCAACCAAGTTTAAACGCGATGTCGTTTAACCAGCGATGACGTAGGAGTAAAAAGAAAAGACGTTTATACCAAGCGATACCAAACTTTTGTGCAATATCTGAACGGACTTGTTCTATTATCATGTCAACTGGCAAGTCTTTTGGACAGACATCCACACAGTTTGTACATAAAAAGCATGACTCAAAAATATCTTTTGCATTTTTATCTAACTCTAAATGTCCATTTTTATATGCCCCTAAAAGGTCTATAAAACCACGAGGACTCGTAACCTCATCAGGATTTACAATATGAATAGTACAAACAGGAATACACTTCCCGCACTTTATACAATCATCTTGTATCTCATCAAAACTAAATATATCTTCTATCATTTTACTCATATTTTCTACCCACTATTACACTGTTTTTGAAAAAGTTTTTTGACTACCACTATGTTGATGCATGTAAGCATCAAATGCCATGGCTATATTTCTCACAAGCAAAGCACCTGTTTGTGAACACTCTATTTTACTCTCATCTATAACTATTAAACCATCTGCCACAAATGGTTCTAAAGTAGTAAGTGCATCAGCAAAGTATGTTTGAAATTCTACACCAAATTGCTTATTAAATCTTTTAATATCTAACTTAAAATTACTCATAAGCTCCATAATAACATATTGGCGAATAATATCATCTGCGTTTAGAACAACTCCTCTTTCAAAAGGAAGCTTTCCTTCATCTATGGCTGTTTCATACTCACGCATATCTTTAAAATTTTGATTGTAACTATCCACGCCCTCACCAATAGAAGTAAGTCCTACTCCAATTAAGTCTGCACCACCTTTAGTTGTATAGCCCTGGAAGTTTCTGTGTAACTCACCTTTTTCTATCGCCCTAAAGAGCTCATCTTCAGGTTTTGCAAAGTGATCCATTCCTACCATTTTATAACCATTAGATGTCAAAAAGTCAATGGTATACTGCATGATAGCGAGTTTTTCATCAGGTTCTGGTAGTGTTGTCTCATCTATTTTACGCATAGTTTTTTTTAGCCAAGGAACATGAGCATAGTTAAAAACTGCAAATCTGTCAGGGTTTAAAGTCAAGGCAAGAGTGAGTGTCTCTTTAAATGTCTCAAGGGTTTGATAAGGAAGACCGT
>DQSP01000047.1 GCA_015663215.1 Sulfurimonas sp. | reverse complement strand
TGTTGTTAAACCAACTATGATGGTGAGTGTTCCTCTTATCATTGAGAAGATCTACAAAAATAAGGTACTACCAAAGTTTACAGGTTCATTTCTAATGAGAACACTTTATGACATACCTTTCTTTAGAAAAAAACTCAACAAAATTGCAGGCAAAAAGCTTATAGAAACTTTTGGTGGACGACTGCGTTTCTTTGGTATTGGAGGAGCTGGAATTTCTCCTTATGTTGAGACATTTTTAAAAGAAGCACAGTTTCCATACATCATAGGTTATGGATTAACAGAAACAGCACCTTTACTCGCTGGAACAGTTTTAGGCAGAGAGGTTAAACTATGTTCAACTGGAACAATCTTTCCTTATGTAGAGGTCAAGGTTATAGATGCTGATGATGAAACTGGTTCAGGTGAGCTACTTTTTAAATCTCCTAGTCTAATGATGGGTTACTATAAAGATGAGAAACAGACTGCAGAAGTTATAGATGAAGATGGTTGGTTTCACTCTGGTGACCTTGGTTATGTTGATGAGGATGGCTATATTTTCATAAACGGACGAAGTAAAAATGTCATAATAGGAAGTGGTGGAGAGAACATATTTCCAGAGCAGATAGAAGCAACTATAAATCAGCATGAAGCAGTTCTTGACTCTCTTGTTCTGATGAGAGATGATAAACTTATCGCAAAAATCCACTTAGACTATGAGCTTATAGATAAAATGTTTGAAGCACACAATCTACCAGAGAGTGAAGTAAAAGAAAAGATAAATGCATTACTAGAAGAGATGCGCAAAGATGTTAACACAAAAGTTGCCTCTTACTCTAAAATGGTGAAGTTTGTAGAACAGATTGAGCCGTTTATTAAAACACCTACTAAAAAGATAAAACGCTTTTTATATACAGAATAATTTATTTAAACTTTACTCTACTATGCTAATATAAAAATTATGAAAAACAAACTAAAACTCCTGAAGATGGAGATATCCAAACAAGTTATCGGTCATAGTGATATGATTGATGCTTTGCTTATCGGTCTTTTTACAGATGGGCATATACTTCTTGAAGGTGTCCCAGGTTTAGCAAAAACAACAGCTGTAAATGCTCTCTCAAAAGCACTCAACCTCAACTTTAAACGCATACAATTCACACCAGACCTTTTGCCATCTGACATTATAGGGGCTGAGATTTATGATGTAAAAAGCGGAAACTTCAAAATAAAACATGGACCTATTTTTACAAACCTTCTTTTAGCCGATGAGATTAACCGTTCTCCTGCCAAAGTACAATCAGCCCTGCTTGAAGTGATGCAAGAAAAACAAGTAACTATCGGGGATGAAAGCTTTAAGATAGAGAAGCCCTTTTTAGTACTTGCAACACAAAACCCTATAGAACAAGAAGGAGCTTACTCTCTCCCTGAAGCACAACTTGATAGATTTATGTTTAAAATCATAGTGGGATATAACTCTCCTGAGGAAGAACTTGAGATAGCCGAGAAGGCTGCTAACTCTAGCTTTGAAACTATAAATGCAGTGCTCACTCAAGATGACTTGAAGCTAATAAAAGAAGAAGTAAAAACTATTCATATCGATACTGAGTTAAAAGAGTATATAGTCAAGCTTATATTTGCCACAAGAGATGGACATAGGTACATAGAGTATGGTGCTTCACCTCGTGCCACTATAGACATGCTAAAAGCTGTTAAAGCAAGAGCTTATCTCAGAGGGAATGATTATGTTCAACCCTCAGACATCGTTCTTTGTGCTAAAGATATTTTAAGACACCGTCTGAAACTAAGCTATGCAGCTATAGCAGACGGCATTACTCCCGACAAAGTTATAGAGGCTCTTCTACAAAGTGTACCAGTACCTTAAAGAGAGTTCTCAAGCCCCCTTACTTATAAAAGCACAAAAAAGTGTGTTTAGTTCTACTGTTGGGGAGCATGGTACTTTTTTTAAGGGTCTTGGTTCTGACTTCTTGGAGTTACGCGAATACACTACTGGCGATGATATCAAACACATCGACTGGATTATCAGCTCTAAACTAAACAAACCCCATGTAAAAATATTTAGAGAGCAAAAAGAGCTTAACATTGTTTTTGTACCTCTGCTTAATGCTTCACTTATGTTTGGTACATGTAGGCTAAAATCCGAAACGCTAAAAGAGACTCTTGCCCTACTCGCATTTGCCTCACTTAAACAGCAAGATGCTTACAGCAGTTATATCTACAACAGCAATATACAACTCTGTACAAAAAAGACAAAACATATGTTTAGTGTGAGAGAAATGATAGAGAAGGTAAACACAGTATCTCTTTTGGGTACGGGTATAGACTACAAAGAGCTAGCTTCCTCTTTTTATAAAACATTGCAAAAGCCCTCTCTTCTTTTTTTAGTGGGTGACTTTTTAGATACTCAAGACTTAGACATAGGCTCTTTAGCACATAAACACGAAATAGTCATCATCATCATACGCGATAGGTTTGAAGAGAACCCCAACGAGCTAGGTGAGATAAACATCACTGACCCTTTGAATGGTTTTAATGCGAGTATAGACATAGACAAAAAAGCAGTACTAAAACTCAAGATGAAACTTTTAGAAGAGGATGCTACTCTTTTTGCTAAACTCCATAAAAGTGGCATTAGATACCTCAAAATATATACAGATGAAGAGCCTTTCGCAAAACTTCTTCCCTTTATGAGTTGTTTATGATGGAGAACTATAGTTTTGAGTACCCTTATGCTCTTTTACTTATTATCTTATTTGTAGTGCTCAGTCTTTTGTTTAAACGCAGGAGAGACTCTTACTATATCCCCAACATCATAAAAACACTACCCACAACAAAAAAGAGTTCGTTCATCAACACTCTACTCAAATACTCTATGCTTTTAACTCTTCTACTCTCTCTTGCTAGTCCTATACTTACAAAACAACTCCCTGATGAAAACAAGCATACCTTAGATATAGTTCTCAGTCTTGATACAAGTGGTTCTATGAGTCTTAACGGTTTTAATGAACTAGACTATAACCAATCACGGTGGAGTGTAGTCCAAGATGTAGCAAGTGACTTTATAGAGGAGCGTTCAAAAGATAGAATCGGCTTAGTGATTTTTGGAGATACAAGTGCTATAGCCTCTCCTCTCTCATACAGTAGTTCATCCCCACTCAACAGCATACAAAACATAAGTATAGGTCTTATAGGTAGAAGTACTGCACTCATAGACTCACTTGCTACTGCTACTTCACTTCTTGAACATTCTCTCAGCTCTTCAAAACTCATAATACTTTTAAGTGATGGTGATGACACTGCAAGTAAAATCCCCCTAGAGATAGTACTTAAACTACTCTCTAAACACCATATAAAAGTTTATACTATAAGCATTGGTGAGAGTAACAACAACCTACTAGAACTTATCTCTAGTCAAACGCAGGCAAAAAGTTTTACAGCAACTAATAAAAAAGATTTAAGTAGTGTTTATAAAGAGATAAGTTCACTAGAAGCTACCACTCATAACCTCTCTGCTATTAAAGTCATAGAGTACTTATACTTCTATCCTCTATCTTTAACACTTTTGTTAGCTTTAACACTAGCATATAGAACCCGAAAAAGTGAGAAGATATAATGTACTTTTTACAGCCACTCTTTCTTTTACTTTTAGTTTTTCCATTCTTATTATTTTACTATTCATTCACTTCTAAAAAACAGACTCTCACTTCTATCTTTTCTCCTGAAGTTTTTGAAGTCATTAGTCTCAATAGCTGTTTACTAACTAGTGCTTTAAAGTACAGACTGTTTTTACTCTCTATACTCTTGTTTACTATCTCTTTAGCACAACCTGTTTCAAACCATGCATCTTTTAATAAGCAAGAAAAAAGTATAGCCCTTGTTATAGCACTAGACATCTCAAAGTCTATGCTAAAAGATGACCTCTATCCAAGCAGACTTGAACTTGCACTCTCTAAAATAAAAACCATAATGAACTCAAATACAAACCTTAGAGTAGGACTCCTTCTCTTTGGAAACAATGCTTATGTAGCTCATCCACTGAGTGAAGATAAGGCATCGGTTCTTTTTATAGCTAACAATATAGACTACTCTAATATTATGGAGAGTAAAACAAATCTTTTTGCAGCACTTGAGGGTGCGACAATAATGCTCAAAAACTATAAACAAAAAAACCTTCTTATACTGAGTGATATACATGATATTCAAAGTTTTAAAGAAGAGGCTCTTTACATAAAGGATAGTAACTTAAGTGTTACTCTGCTTGAGTTTACTAAAGAGTCAAAATCGCTTACCTACTCACAAGAGGATATCACTACTCTCTTAGCAAATCTTCAAAAGTCAGCACAAATGCAGGTAACACAAGGAAATACAAGACTAAAACAGTTGTTTATCTATCCTTTAGCTCTTGCACTTCTTTTACTACTGTTTATCTATGCTTATAGTTTGGAGTTAAAGAACAAAAATATAAACTTGTTAGTCTCTTTACTACTACTTAACTTCGCCCACCCCTCACAGGCATCACTTTTGGATTTTCAGCATGTCTCAGATGCAAATGAGATGTATAAAGAGGGTCACTATGAAGAATCTATCCAAACCTACATAAAAATTATTGGGGATTATGATGGAGTAAATGCTAAGGTATATTATAATATTGCTAATGCTTATGCAAAAATGGGACAATTGCATCTTGCAAAAAAATATTATCTTAAATCATTAGCTTTAGTGAGAGATATAGAGGCAGAGGAAAACCTTGCACAAGTAAAACTTATCTTATCAAATCAAAAACATAAAAAAAGTAAAGAAAAAGAAGAGAAGTATAAACTGCCACAAAGAATCTCAGTGGAGAGAAAAAGCCCACAAGAGGCACTGAGTTCAGACTATGTAGTGACACTTGATACAATAGTTTTAAGCCAAGAGGCAAAATTACTCAAAAAGTTAAAACAACTCAAACCAATTATATTTTTACGAAAACTTCACATAACCAAAAGGAGCAAAGATGTTTTACAAGATTAGTATATTACTATTTTTTTCATTATTATCACTCTGTGCATCTGAGACTATAGACCCACCCAAAGGCTACAGCTTAAACGTAGAGCTACAAGAGACTAGTATACTTCTTGGTGAAACAACACAACTTACACTTATTTATACATATAAAGATGTAGAAGATTATGAGATACAAGAACCTGAGTTTTCAAACTTTATCGTAGAGGAGTTAAGCTCTAAAGATTATGAGTTAAAGGATGACTGGTTTGTTGAAGAGATACACTACTCTCTAAAACCATTACAAGAGGGGAACTTTACACTTACAAACATATCTGCTCAGACTCAAATTATAGCGGGTGAGTATAAAAACTTTGATAACAGAAGTAAGTATACAAAAATCTTTTCACTTACTGCAAAACCTATAACAATAGAAGTAAAAAAACTGCCAAATAACATTACTGCCATTGGGAACTACAGACTAAGTACTACAGTAGATAAAAAGACTGCAGATAAGGAAGAACTAGTTACTCTTACTATTTCACTTTATGGGGATGGAAACATTCAAAACTTGGACATGCTCAAGCTAAGTCTTAAAAATGCTACAAGTTACTTACTCTATACAACTAAGAGTAAACGCCAACACCTCCAAACAAAAGTGTATGAAATCATCGCAGATCAAGATTATGTCGTGCCTGCATTTGAACTGCACTACTTTGATAAAGAGAGTATGAGCGTTCAAGCGAGCCTTACTGAAGCTATAAACATACACATACAAGGTTTTACTCAAATACAGACAAAACTTACAGACAATAATGAAAAGTACATTTTCTTTTTTCTTGGTATTGTATCTATCTTAGTCATTCTATCTCTGTATAAAATACTTAAAATAAAAAGAGTAAAAAAAGAACCAACTCTCATAAAAGTAATAAAGTCTTGTTCTAATGCGAGTCAGTTATATAAAAATTGTGTTGTTTTTTTAGGAAAGAGTAAAGAGTTGGATGTGTTAATATATGCTCTTGAAGATGAGTCTACACTCAACTTCAAAACTCTAAAAAAAGAGATTATAAAAGAGTTAGTTAAACTGGGGTTGCACGAAAGGAATGACCTGTTTCTTACGACTAAGGACACCCTCTAACCACATCTGGTTATTTACAAGTTTTTTATCAAACGCTGCTTCTATCTTACTAGCATCATCACTGACACAAAGAAGCTGAGAACCCTCTTTCATGATGTCTGTAAGTAAAACGAGCATAGTGTGTAAGCCCTCTTCTTCTTTCATCTTTACCATATCAGCATAAATCTCATCGATTCTATCATCAAGTGCAGATATATCTATCATCTCTAGCTGATTTACACCTACTTTTTCACCATTCATAACAAAAGGTTTGTAGTCTTTTGTGTTGAGGTCTCTAGCACTTGCACCTTTAGTTGCTGACTTTACTATAAACATCTCCATTGCAAGTTCTTTATAGTTCTCAATTTCTGCTATTTTTGCAAGTTCTTTGACTGCTTTTGTGTCTACTTTTGTACATGTAGGAGATTTAAAAATAACCGTATCACTTAAAATCGCCATCATCATCATACCTGCGATATCTTTAGGAATACTCACACCTAAAGCATCATAAACCTCTTTAACAACTGTGTTTGAACACCCTATTGGACGAATCCAGCACTCAAGAGGAGTAGATGTCATAATATCACCGAGTTTATGATGGTCGATGATACCGAGGATAGTTGCATCATCTATGTCATCTTGAAAGTGTACTTTATCAGTTGAGTCTACAAGGTAAACTTTCTCGCCTGCTACTGAAGTTTTGAGTATAGGAAGAGTCCCCTTAAATGTATCCAATATAAATCGTGTCTCATCAGAGATATCACCCTGACGACAAGCGATATACTCTTCGTCTTCTAACTGATTTTTTAAATAAGATATTGCGATAGCACCTACGATAGAGTCACTATCAGGATTTTTGTGTCCAAAAACATAAACTGACATATTTAGCCTTTAAATTTTTTGAAATTATACTATATTTTAGAGATTTTGAAGTCGTTTTATTTTTTCTTTATACTCTGCCATCATAGTGTTAATAGTATCTATCTCAAAAAGCTCTATTTTTTGTAAAAGTTCTTGTGAAAATGCAACTAATGAGCTTATCTTATACTGTTGTGCTAACGAAAATAATGTTTTTGAAAAACTTGCTATCATATTTAAGTCATTAGTCGCTACTGCTTGGGTAAAAAGTGGTGTCACATCTTTTGAATGATGTGATAAAAATTGCTCAAGACTCTTCTTGTCTAAATGAGAGAAATCACTTATTGTTTGGGACTCATCTTCTAAAGAGCTATCAAGTGATAAAGAAGAATTAAGTACTTTAAGAGATATTTTAAACAACTCCACTTTAGAAATAGGCTTTTTTAAATGTCCTACTACATTGACCCCATCCTTAGTAAATATTATATCCTTTACACTCGTTTGAGTTAAAGATACGATAGGAGCATTGCTCATTTTTGCTATGACTTTAGATACTGCATTTTCATCCATATTTAAGATATTAACATCTATAAATATTAAATCAAATACATGACTTTTTAAAGATTTAATAGCCTCATGAAGGTTACTATGTGTGATTACTTTAGTATTTGTCTGAGTAAAAGCATTTTTTATCATTTCACAAGAACTTTGGACATCATCTATAACCATTATCGAGGCACCCTCTGGTTTTATAAGATTAAAGTTTAGGTTTGATTGTTCTTCTGTATCATCAGCACTTGCAAGAACTATTTCTAATCTATTGAGACTAAAGGTAAAAGTAGAACCCTCTCCTAGTGTACTACTTAAGCTTATGTTTCCATCCATTAGTTTAGCCATCTTTTTATTAATAGAAAGTCCTAAACCTATTCCTTGAAACTCACCATCCTTAGCATCTTCTCTCTTCTCAAAAATCTCAAAAATTCTTTGATGACTATGGGCATCAATTCCAGTACCGGTATCCTTAACCACCATCGATATATCTATCTCATTTTGAGTATGGTTATGTTGCTTCGCTAATATATTTACAGTTACTTTACCATTTTTTGTAAATTTTATAGCATTACCAATAAGGTTATCTAATATTTCTTTAACTTTTTCATCGTCAAATATTAAGGACTCTGGTATTGTACTGTCTACTTTTAGTGTAAGTTGAAGTCCTTTTCTATAAGCCTTTGGCTTATGCCCCTTTACAACACTATTAAAAAAAAGAGCAGTATCAATAGCTCTCTTCTTAACTTCAAAAATTCCAGACTCTAAACGAGATAGTTCTATAATATCATCCATTAAAGCAAGTAGTTTATGTCCTGATGAAAAGATATTTTTTGCATGTGATAGTTGCGTTTTATCTTTAAGTTCATGTGTTAGCATGTCAGAAAATGCAAGAATAGAGTTCATTGGAGTTCTAACTTCATGTCGCATATTTGCTAAAAAATCTTTTTTCACATGCATTGCATCTTGTGCTATTTTTTTCGCTTCTTGTACTCTCTGTTTTTGAATTTTTAGTTCATATTCTAAATCTTCAAGCTTTTTCATATTTTCACTGAGAAAGCTTGTACTTTTAGAACGCTTGATATTCTCCGCAACTATTACTTTTAACTCTTCTAACTCTTTAGAAGCTTTTTCAAGTTCATTTTTATAAGTATCTCGCTCTTTTTGTATTACTTCAATCTGACTAGACTTACTAAAAAAGATACTTTTTAAAGACATGAATCCCCTTCAATAATCTCTTTAAAGACCTCTAAGTTATCGCTAAAGAGTTTGATAAGATGAGGATCAAACTTTGTTCCACCTAGACCAATGATATGCCCAGTAGCTTCCTCAAAAGTCCAAGCTTTTTTATATGCTCTCTCGTGCGTTAAGACATCAAAAACATCTGCTATAGCCACAATACGGGCATATATATGAATCTCTTCACCTTTAAGACCTTGAGGATAACCTGTTCCATCATAGTTTTCATGATGCTCATATGCAATACTTCTAGCAGCTTTAATAATTTCTCTATCAGATTTTTCTAAAATTTTCATAGCATGAGCAGGATGTTCTTTCATAATAGTGAACTCATCATCTGTTAGTTTTCCAGGTTTATGCAGTATCTCATTTTCAATTATAATTTTTCCTATATCGTGTAGAGGAGCGGCAAGAGAAAGAATATCTAACTCAGCAGTATCCATACTTCCATGTAAGAGTGCTATCTGTCTCGATATATATGCCACACGACGAACATGACATGCAGTCTCACCACTATTAGCCTCAAGTATATCTGTTAGTATAAAAATAATCTCTTTTTGTGCGACATCAAGATCAAGAAGATGTTGGTTATGCACTGTATCAATATCATATATTAGTTTTTTATTATTAAGGGCGAGTTCTCTTCGGTATCTGTAAAGTTCAAGGTGATTTGCTACACGGGATTTTAACTCTATAGGGTGAAAAGGTTTTGTTACATAATCTACAGCACCTATTTTAAAGCCCTCTTCTACGGACTCTATATCAACCTTTGCAGTTAAAAATATTATAGGTGTGTCTTTAATAGCTGCTGTGTTTTTTATCATCTTAGCAAGTGCAAAACCGTCAATTTCTGGCATCATTACATCAAGTAACATCAAATCAAAACGTTTTGTTTTTATAATCTCAATAGCCTGTTTCGCATTGAGTGCGAATGAGAAGTTATACTCTTTTTTTTTGAGTATACTTATAGCCACTTGAATATTTTCACTTACATCATCAACTATTAATATTTCGTACTTGTAGTCCATTTTTTCACCTATGAATAATAACTTTTATCTATTATACTCTACTTATGTAACGCCAACTCCTTTTTAAGATATTCTCCTGTAAAAGAACCTGTTTTTTTATGTTCGTCTGCTAGTTTTTCAGGACTTCCCTCAGCGATGATAAGTCCACCACCAGCACCACCTTCAGGTCCCATGTCGATAACATAGTCAGCATTTTTAATCATGTCCAAGTTATGCTCGATGATAAGCATAGAGTTACCAAGTTCCACAAACTTATGGAGTACATTTGTAAGTCTGTCAACATCTGCGAAATGCAGTCCTGTTGTTGGTTCATCTAAGATATAGAGAGTTTTACCAGTATCCTTCCGACTTAACTCTTTAGAGAGTTTAATTCTCTGTGCTTCACCACCTGAGAGTGTTACTGCGTTTTGCCCTAAGGTAATGTACCCAAGTCCAACATCAACAAGTGTTTTCATCTTCAAGTTTATCTTAGGTATAGGAGCAAAAAACTCATACGCTTCATCTACTGACATATTTAAAACATCACTTATTGTTTTGCCCTTATAGAAAACTTCTAAAGTCTGTTGGTTATAGCGAGTTCCATGACAAGTATCACACTTCACTAGTATGTCTGGTAAGAAGTGCATCTCTATCTTTATCTGCCCTTCTCCCTGACACTTTTCACATCTTCCACCTTTGACATTAAAAGAGAAACGCGATGTTGTATAGCCTCGTATCTGTGACTCTTTTGTCTGAGAAAAAAGATTTCTAATTTCATCCATTACACCTGTATATGTAGCAGGATTCGAACGCGGTGTGCGCCCTATTGGGCTTTGGTCTAAGTAAATAACCTTATCAACATGTTCTAGCCCCGTTATCTCTACACCTGCTACTTTATTTACCTTACGAGCATGATTTAAAAGTTCACGTGCAGTTGGAAGAAGTGTTTGAAGCATCAATGAACTTTTACCACTTCCACTCACACCGGTAATACATACAAAGTTATTGAGTGGAATTTTTGCACTTAAATTTACTATATTGTTGAGTGTTACATTTTTTATCTCTATATATTTATCTTGTTTACGTCTATAAAAGTATTCTATCTTTTTACGACTATATAAATAATCAGCAGTAAGTGTTTTCGCTTTTTTAAGCTTATCAAGTGTCCCCGCAAAAACAACATTACCACCAAACTTTCCAGCTCCCTCACCGATGTCAATGATAAAGTCAGCATTTTCAATAGTCTCTTTGTCATGCTCAACTACGATGACACTATTGCCTTTTTCTTGAAGACTTCGTAGTGTTCTTATGAGCTTTTGTGTATCACGTTCATGAAGTCCTATACTTGGTTCATCAAGAACATATAAAACACCCGTTAAACCACTTCCTATCTGAGAAGCGATACGAATACGTTGTGCTTCCCCACCAGAGATAGTTCGAGCATCACGCCCTAGAGTAATGTACCCTAAACCCACATCAAACAAAAAGTATAAACGCTCACGAATTTCATTTAAAATTGGAGCAGATATTTGTGCATCTTGAGCATTCATCCCTGCAAAATGTTCTTCATTTGCAAACCATTCATAGGTTTTTGCAATAGGCATTTTAAGAAGTTCTGCAATGCCTTTACCTGAAACTCTAACAGCTAAGCTCTCGCGTTTAAGACGGTTTGAGTCACAAATATTACATATTTTCTCACTCATATAGTCTTGGAGTTCTTTTTCATCCTTAAACATATCGTAAGCAATACGGATTATTCCAGGGAAGAGGCGTTTTACCTCATGCTTTTTCCACAAGAATGTAACTTCATCGATGTTTCCATGTAAAATAGCCTTTTTTTGATGCTCTTCTAGCTCTGAGTATGGTACTGTTATATCTATGCCGTTATGAGCACAAAAACCTTTTAAAAATGTAAAATAATAACCCTTATTAAAACCATAAACGATTTTTACAGCACCTTTTTCTATACTTAAATCACCATCTATAATCTTCTCTTGGTCAAGAGCATAACGAAGCCCTAATCCATCACACTCAGAACATGCACCTTTAGGAGAGTTAAAAGAAAAAGAGAGTGGTTCAAGTGGATCAAAACTTATCTTACAATCAAAACAAGCATTATGCTCTGAGTAGTGCATATGAGGCTTACAATCAAGTTCTTTATGATTAAGTATCTCTATCTCTAACTCACCATAAGACTCTTTAAGTGCTTTTTCAACATCTGCTGCTATTCGCTCTTTGTTTTCAGGCTTGACAACGACACGGTCAACTACAACTTTGATAGTATGTTTTTTTGTCTTACTTAGTTCTATCTCTTCATCTAAACGCACCATCACACCATCTATCATCGCACGGACATAACCTTTATGCACAAGAGACTCAAGCATATCAGCATACGAACCTTTTTTCTCACGAACAAGCGGTGCAAGTAGCACTAGCTTTGCATTTTGTGGGAGTTTATGTACTTCACTTATGATGTCGGCTGCGGACATTTGAGAGATAACCTTATGGCATTTATGACAGTGCTGTACACCAACACGAGCAAAAAGAAGACGAAAGTAGTCATATATCTCAGTAATAGTTCCCACAGTTGAACGCGGGTTTTTAGAAGTTGTCTTTTGGTCTATGGCAATAGCCGGAGTCAGCCCTTCAATCTTGTCAATATCAGGCTTGCCAACACGGTCAAGAAACTGACGAGCATATGAAGAAAGTGACTCCATATAACGGCGTTGCCCCTCCGCATATAGTGTATCAAACGCCAGAGTAGATTTACCACTCCCACTGATACCTGTCATGACAACTAACTGATTTTTTGGAATCGTTAAATTAATATTTTTTAAATTATTTTCTCGCGCGCCCGTTATAACTATACTATCTTGTTTTTTCAAATCATCTGTCCTAAAATTATATAAATATTCTCTGTGTTAAATATGCTACCACAAGGAGGTAAAAAAACACGAGTAAGTTTTTTTGTAGTTTTGCATTCACTGTATCTTTTAAATGTATCCCGACATAAACGCCAACTAAAGATGCAAAGCCTATAATTATACCGCTTTGATAATCTACATGTTCTTCTATTGAGTGGGATATGAGTCCCGAAACTGAAGAAAAAACTACAAAAAAGAGTCCTGCTGAGATAGCTTTTTTAAGTGGTACATGTAAAAATCCTACTAAAAGAGGCACGAGGATTATACTCCCCCCAACTCCGATAGTCATACTCAAAGCACCAAGTAAAAAACCTATGAGTAGAAGAAGTAGTTTATCTGCCTCTTTTTGCTCAGTATGCTCTTTAGGTGTAAAAAAGAGTCGAAGGAGTGCAAACATAGCAAAACTTAAAAATACAAACTCTAAAGTTCTCGCACTAAATGCAGCCGTTATCATGCCACTAAAAAGAGCACCTCCAAAACCACCTATGCCTATAAAAAGTACCATAGGTACATCTAAAGTACCTTTTTTGTTGTTAAGATAAGAGCCATAAATAGAACTAAAAACCATCTGTATAACTGAAATACCTATGGCTACTTTCGTTTCATACCCTAAGAGTAAAAGTAATGGTACTAAAACTGTACCACCACCTATCCCAAAGAACCCTGACAAAGTACCAACAAGAATCCCTATAAAACTTAATTCTAGCATTTAAGTACCTCTTCGCACTCTATATTTTAGGGGAATTATAGCATTTTATTTTGCTTTGTGTTTTGTTAAAGTATAATCTACATGAAAGTATAATTAATTAGAATAATTCAAAGGCTTTAAATGCTAACAACTATTAAACAAGCAACAGAAAATTTTTGTATACACCAGATAAGAGAACCTCATGTAACGAATGAAGGGATTTCCAAAAAGAGAACACTTATTGCTTATATCGACATAGATGCACAAGATGGAACTTCTCATCGTGTATATATCGCTTGTGATGAAGCTTTTATGCAGAGGGTCGCTATGATTTTTTTAGAAGAAGAAGAGAGTGATGAAGAGACACTTCAAGATATGACACTAGAAACTGCAAACCTTATCATAGGAAGTGCAAAAGTCATTGCAGAAGAGCTTGGTGAAAATCCATACACTATTAACACACCTCATTTTGTTAAAGTGGGGCTTTTCGACCTAGATCACGACAGTGCCTGCACTGTTATAATTAATAAAGATGAAATAACTATAGCGATTAAGGAACTACATGACTAAACCTAGTAGACAATACAAGTCAGGAAAAGAAGAACCATTTAATGAAAATGAACTTGATTGGATGGACTATTCAGGTATTTTAGACATGGAAGTAGAGTTTGTCTCAGACCTCGGCGAAACAGAACTCACAGTTCGTGAAATTCTTAAACTTGAAAAAGGTTCTATTGTTGATCTAAAAAAACCTGCTGGTGAATCTGTTGAGTCTTATGTTAATGGTCGTATTTTAGGTAAAGGTGAGGTTATGGTGTATGAGAAAAACCTTGCTATTCGTATAAACGAAGTACTAGATTCTAGTGCTGTGCTCTATTACTTATCAAAAGAGCGCCTTTAATGAAGTACTTCCTTCTTTTTTTACTTCCCCTTTCTCTTTATTCATCTAAAATATTATCTTACAATATTTATGAAAGAAGTAATCGTGCTGATGTGATGATAACATTCGATACACCTTTTAATGGTGTCATTAAACAGAGTAAGAGTACAAATAAGATCATCATCAAACTACAAAATGCTTCTATTGAATCATCTCGTACTAAAAGTGTAAATTCTGACTTTTTACATTCACTTACAATTACTCCTTTAAAAAATCAAACACAGATAGTCGCTTCAATCTCTCCAAATGTTAGACTTATCGCTTCAAAAACATCTGATGCTTATGGATTAAGACTACGTTTTACTGATGTATTACCTACAAAAAAAACAGCTTTAGCCACAAATACTACAAGTAGTTTGTCGTCTTTACCAACTAAAAAGAGTGGTGAAATGTCTACGAGTTACTATATTGTAATTACGATTTTAATTTTGGGAATTATTATTTTACTTGTTTTAAAAAAGAGAATGCTCAAACAGGGTACGGTAAAACAAAATAAGTCATGGTTATTTAACCCGAGTGATACTAATGACACACCAAAGATACAAGAAACTGAGCCATTAGTACCTAAAAGTACTAACTCAATGGTCTCTATCCGTTTTCAAAAATCCATTGACAATCAAAATAGTGTTGTTATGCTAGACTTTGGACATGAAAGTTATTTAGTTTTAATGGGAAATAGTAATATCTTACTTGATAAGTTTCAAGATAACAAACCAACATCGCAAAGCGAGTTTGATACAATCCTTCAAGAGAGGAACCAAGAGTTAGAGAACTTCTTAGGTACAAATCAGCACAAAGAGCCTCTTCAAGCTTACAAAGAGAGAGCAGCTTCACTCGCTTATGTAGATGAAGACTAGTCTTCTTTTGTAGTGTTAAAGCGTTCTTTTAAGAGTTTTTTTACAACATTTATATGTGTTAAGTTCATCTCATACGAACTATCCATCTGCTTGTTTATATGAAAAACTTCTGTCACAGTAATACCGTAAGGATCTTTTTTCTCTTTTGTAATTTTACCATTTTCAATAGTGTAAAGATATAACTTCTTACGACCTGTTTGGATGTAGTAAGTAATTACTATCTCATCAGAATGTTTCTTCTCTAAGGCAACCATAACACGTTGTGTCTCTGGGTATTCACCCTCAAGTTTTAAAAGATCTTTTGCATTTTCAATATTTAAATACCCTACATAAAACTTGTTATAAAGATTATGGTAGCGCTGTACTTTAGGGTTCATTAAAAATGACATATCTAAGATATGTTTCTTATGACTTCTCATAGTTTTAGTTATCCACGACATAGTATTGTAGTATCTAAATGGATGAAGCTTGAGCTCATGTGCTTCTATCATACAGCCACCATTTATGATATCTTTAGGAGCTAATTGGCGTTTATTTTTTGCAATAATTTGATCGAGTACATCTCCAGCAGAAAACTCTTTAGTAAACCACACCTTACAAAAATCAGGAAACTGCTTAGCACCCGTTGCACCATCATTTAAGATGATAAGGGCTTTTATCTCATATTTAGGGAAGATTATCTCTAAAAGAGCTTTTTTCTTACGCAGACGACGTCTGAGCTTAAGAACAGACTTCACTAGTGTCATCTCTACAAAATAGAGTTCGTTCTTTACAGTTACAAACATCGCATCAAATTCACTAATTTCACGTGACTTCGTTCTATATACTATCTGTTCTTTCTCACTTATAGAGAGTGTATTTGCAAATGCTTTATGCTTGTTTTGATGAAAACCTTTGAGTATAAACTTATCTATATAGTCATTGTTTTTGGCATAACGCAGTAGTTTTTCATACACAAAGTTTTCAAAAACCTCACCTTCAAATGAACGAAATGAACTCATATATGCAGGATCATCTACCTGTATATTCTTCACTAAAAGAGAAAGAAGGTGTTTTGTATTGTAATCATAATGATAAAGATTATCTGAAATATCACCAATTTCTAGTAGTCTAATTGACTCACTTATATCTAAAGGGTGTTTTTCTAACATTTAAGCAAATTCTCCATTTCTAAAAAAATCATCAAGTAGGTTTCTATACTCTTGTATATCTGTAATCGAATTCACATCATTTCTAAGAACTGAAGCACCTTTATAGCCCTTGGAGTATGTGTGAGTATGTTTTCTAAACATCGGTACACCATGTGCACCATAAAACTCTATCATCTTATCGAAATGTTCCATAATTATCTCATGTTTTAATGAAAAATCTATATGTTCTTTACCAGAGCGTAGTTGATGAAAAATCCAAGGAGCACCAACAGCACCACGACCTATCATTATACCATCAGCACCAGTATGTTCTTGTACCCACTTAGCCTTCTCATAAGAGTCTATATCGCCATTTGCAATAACGGGAATACTAACAGCCCCTTTTATCTCTCGTATCGCATCATAATCAACAGGTGCTTTAAACTTACCCATACGAGTACGACCATGAACAGCTAAAAAGTCAGCACCACTATCTTCAACCATCTTTGCGATGTCAACATGGTTCTTTTCTTCAAAACCAAGACGAATCTTTACAGATGTCATAGACTTGTTGGAAGTATCTTTTATAGTTCTAATAATATCACCCATTAATGGTAAATCCAAAAGTAATGAACTACCACTTCCATGTCCGGTAACCTTAGGTACAGGGCATCCACAATTAAGATCGATGATATCTATACCTTCGTGCTCATTAAGCACTTCTACTGCACGTCTTGCTATATCTACTTGTGAAGCAGAAATCTGTACAGAGTAAGGGTCTTCGTTGATGGATTTTTGTAACATATGGAGAGTTTTCTCTGAACCATGTGCGAGAGCATTTGAACTGAGCATCTCACTTATAGTAAGGTCTGCTCCAAACTTTTTCACTACACTCCTAAAAGGGAGATCTGTAAAACCAGCTAAAGGAGCTAGTACATACAGTGTTTTATCAAAGGAGAGCTTCTTTAGCATAAACTAGACAAAGAGCTCTATACTAAAGTTTTGGTTAGCTGACTTCAAAGCACGGTAAGCTTTAAAGTTTTGGTATTCATTGGGCTGAGAATTATCTAAGATACTATCAACAGGAGCTAACACTTCAAGATCAAAAAGTGTATAAAGGTATGCATCAACAGCATCTTCATTCTCATCACTTAACATCTCAAAGAGTTTTATACGCTGCTCTGGGAGCATTCCGCCCTTAGCAATACTAGCAGAGAGTTTTATATAGTCAGATGTATTTAAATCTAGAGACTTCATCAAATCAAGCAGTTCATCATTATTTATACCTAAAGTAAACTCATCAGCATTTACTCGTTCTAGAACTATTTGTAAGGATTCTTTAGATAAAAGTTCTTTATATTTTAAAATATTTGAAATTGATGCTGTTTTCACATAATCAACATAGGCCTCTTCTCTTAATACATCTGAGTACTTACTACTGTTGGCAAGTATAGCCTCAGCTGTCAAAAGACCTTTTTTGTACTTATTGCGTTTGTTTTGAATTATCAGGTCATTATCTTTTAAAAGGTTATAAGGTTTTAAATCAACAACTTCACCATTTTTAATATCTTCAATAATTTTAAAGACACCATCTATTTTCTCATTCTTTGTTAAACCTATAACATTTCCAGCAGGGAACATTGTAGTGTTTTCTAGTAATTTTCCAAGTAGTGCATATCTATCTGTTTTAAAACTATGGCTTCTTGATTTTTTTCCTAAATAAGCTTCAATTATCGCATCAATGATTTTTTCATAATCTTTTTCATACTTACGAAGACTCATACTTCCAAGAAAAGAGTAAAAAGACATATGAAGCACACTAGCCACATAAAGAGCAAATACAGGAACAACTACCCACACTGCTATAGACAAGGCAGGAAGAGGTATACCAAATAGGTCTATTGTTGTAGTTTCTTTGCTTACATATGTATAAACAAATGCTCCTACTGACGCCATTAAAATGAGTGCAGCTATTGTATATCTTTTAATGTACATTCTTTTTCCTCTTACTTAGTTTTTTCGATTATCTCTCTACAGTCAATGCAGTAAATCGCATGTGGTTTTACTTTTAAACGTTGAAAACCAATATCGTCTTCACACATTTCACAGATACCATAATCACCATTAGATATTTTACTTAAAGTAACTTCAATCTCATGTAATTCTTGTGTCTGTTGTATGATTATAGCACTCTCAATCATTGAGTTGTTGTTAACTGCAGCATGATCACCCTCATCATTTAACTCGAGGGCACTCAACTGACTTAGTTCTTTATTTACACCATCAATATTACTATTTATTTGTTCTCTACGACTCTCTAATATTTCTTTAAAATAATTTAACTCACTTGCTTGCACTTATGTATCCCTTTTATTTATGGTACGGATGATTTGTTAAAATAGAAAAACCACGATATATCTGTTCAAGTAAAACTACCTTGGCAATTTTATGACTCATCGTGATTTTTCCTAGACTTATGACAACATCACTTTTGTTTAAAAAGTCATCTTCAAAGCCATACGCTCCACCTATGAAAAATTTAACTGACATTTTACCATCTAATAGCTTACTAAATTCATAACTATCGATTATTTTTCCATCAGGGTGCAAAGCAACACTATAAGAAGAGCTAATATGTGGTTCTAGAACCTTGGTATAAGCCCTCTGTGACGACTCTGGGGAAATAGTGTGTGCTTTTGTTACATCTTTATTAAAAATTTCAGTATCTTTAACATTTGCAAAGCGACTTATCATTTTTGTGAGGTCTTTATAGAGCGGATCATAGATAGTCTTCTCTTTTTTAGCAATACTTAAAATTTCTATATTCATTTGAGAAGACCACTTCCTATGACATTATAAGTAACATGAGTAAACTCGTCATCAAGTCTAACACCACCAATAGCCCCAACTAAATGTTTAGATTCTGCAGCAATATCTTCGATGGAGTCTCCAAGTATACCTGTAATGTCTTTTTTAGTGTCAGTACTTCTATATGCACCTAAACCAATGTAGTTTAAATCAAGTCTATTTGCATCTAACACTTCTTCTTTGTTATGTGTTGAGATACCTAAAATTTTATCTTCACCTACTAGACTACGAACAAGTGTAACAGCCTTATGTATATCTTCATCTATAGCACGAAGGTCTTCTTGTCCAAGATGTACACCATCACAGTACTCTATGAGTTCGTAAGCATCATTTACGATTAAAAAACCATCATATATATTTCGGATGTGAATAAGTTGTTCTTTGATAAATTCTTTATCAGCATTTTTATTGCGGTACTGAATTATTTCAGCATTATGCTCTTTTGCTAGGGTAATATACTCGTCAATACTAACCCCTTTAGAATCAAGCATATCTTGATCACAGAGGGCATAAAGTCTCATCCTTTATACTTTCAAAAGAGTAAAAATATCTGAGAGTGTTTTTTTCAACTCGTTTCTATTTACTATCATATCAACAGAACCTTTTTCTAACAAAAACTCTGCACGCTGAAAACCATCAGGTAAAGCAGAACCAATAGTCTGCTCGATAACACGTGCTCCTGCAAATCCGATAAGAGCTCCTGGTTCTGCTATGATAATGTCTCCAAGTGTAGCAAATGATGCAGAAACACCACCCATAGTAGGATCTGTAAGTACTGAGATATAAGGAAGGTTTTGTTTTGCTAGTTTTGCTAATGCTGCTGAAGTCTTACTCATCTGAAGTAGAGAAAAAGTAGACTCTTGCATACGTGCCCCACCTGAAGCGCAAAGTATTACAAGTCCTTCACGGTTCTCTATAGCACGACCTACAGCACGAACTATTTTCTCGCCCTCAACAGAGCCTAAACTACCACCCATAAAAGCGAAATCAAAAATGACCACTTGAGCAGATACTCCGTTCATCTTACAACTACCTGCAACAACAGAAGACTTACGACCAGTTTTAGTAAAGCCCTCTTCTATTCTTTTTTTATAAGGTTTTTTATCTACAAAATTTAAAGGGTCAACTGGTTCTAGTGAAGCATCAAACTCAACAAAAGTACCCTCATCAGCTAAAAGAGCAATGCGCTCTTTCACACCAATACGAATATGATAGCCACATTTAGGGCATACATAGTTTTGATTCTCAACTTCTTTATAGTACATTGTTGAGTGGCATGATTTACATGTAATCCAATGTGAAGATGCCTCTTCTTTTATAGCAGTTTTGTTATCAAAAGTTTTATGAAATAAATCGAGTAGGTTCAAAAAAAATCCTTAAATTATAAATAGCTAATATTATATCTTATTTATACTTATTTTAGGAAACGATTGTAGCTTTTTTGTGAAAGTAGAGTTTCAATTTACACACAAAAAGTGTATAAATTGATAAATTGTAAGTTTTATTTTAATAAAGATTCAGCGATACTTCTTGCTGCTTCACGACCATCAAATGCAGCCGTTACAACAAGATCAGCACCACGAAAACAGTCACCACCAGCATAAATACCAGCAGTCGTAGTTTCAAAAGTCTCTTTATTTAAAACAATCCCACCCCAAGAGTTAGTCTCGATGCCATTCTCTGCTAAAAAAGAAGGAACAACAGGATCAAACCCTAAAGAGATTATAACAGATTTATTTTTACTATTCCCCTCTTTTACTAGCTTCTAATGAAGGTCTAGCACCTATAGGAATTATCATCCATATTTTTCGAACTTCACTTCTAAAATCATTCAAAATATTTTGTGCTATTTCACTTCCTGTCTTCTCTGCAAAGTCTTTAAGAAGATTTTTAAGTTCAAACATGTCTGCATCAAACTCATCATTATCAATTCTGATTGCTTCTACTAGTTCTGTATTAATCTTTTCGTAGAATGTTCTATCTTCATCATAAACAAATGCTTTACCACCTGTCATTCCAGCACCAAAGTTAACACCTGTTTTACCAAGTATTACCACTGTTCCACCTGTCATATATTCACATGGATGATCTCCAGTACCCTCAACAATAGTTATAGCACCGGAGTTTCTTACAGCAAATCTCTCACCAACTTGACCATTGATGTAAAGTGAACCACCAGTTGCACCATAAAGACAAGTATTTCCACCAAGAGCAAAATCTTGCCCGCTATTTTTTGCAGTAATTACAATGTTTCCACCATTCATACCCTTACCGATATAGTCATTACCTGCACCATCTATGTTGATGTTGATTCCCTTAGTCATAAATGCACCAAGTGATTGTCCTGCTACACCTTTCATATTTAATGTAATTGTATTCTCAGGTAGTCCATCATTTCCATATCTAGAAGCAATTTCACCTGAAATTCTTGTAGCAAAACTTCTATTTAAGTTAGAAATCTCTTTTTCTAATACAATTGGTTTTTCTGGATTCTCAATAGTAGGGAGTAACTCTTTAATAAGCTCTTTTTCATACTCATTTTGATCGTACGGTTCATTAAACGGTACTTGACAAGTATTTACACCCTCAATTTTATAAATCAATGATTCAAAGTCAAATTTTTGTGCAAACTCATCATCAATAACCTTAAGAAGGTGATCTTGACCGATAATCTCTTCTAAAGTTTTATATCCCAGTGATGCAAGAATCTCTCTCACATCTTCGGCTAATAGTGTAAAGTAGTTAATAACCTTATCAACATTACCTTGGAATTTTGCTCTTAATTTTTCATCTTGTGTAGCAACACCAACGGCACATGTATTCATGTGACAAACTCTTAACATTATACATCCAACAATGACAAGTGCACCTGTACCAAATGCATACTCTTCCGCACCAAAAATAGCAGCTTTAACAACATCTAAACCAGTTTTTAGACCACCATCGGTTTCAAGTGTAACTTGTCCACGCAAGTTATTTACTTTAAGAGCATTATGTGCTTCAGAGAGACCTAATTCCCACGGGTTACCTGCAAATCGAACTGATCCAATAGGTGCCGCACCAGTACCACCGTCTCCACCTGAGATAATGATCTTATCAGCATATGCTTTAGCAACACCAGAAGCGATTGTTCCAACACCTGCTGAAGATACAAGTTTAACTGCAACTTTTGCTCTTGGGTTAGCTTGCTTGAGATCATAAATAAGCTGTGCTAGATCCTCAATTGAGTAGATATCATGGTGTGGTGGAGGCGAGATTAATGTAACACCCGGTTTTGTAAATCTAAGTGTTGCTATAAGTGGAGAGACCTTTGATCCAGGTAACTGTCCACCCTCTCCAGGTTTAGCCCCTTGAGCAACCTTAATTTGTATCTCCTGAGCAGATTGTAAATATTCTGGAGTAACACCAAATCTACCTGATGCAACCTGTTTTATCTTAGAGTTTCTATTGCTTGTGAGTCTCTCTTTGGCTTCACCACCCTCACCTGAGTTTGATTTTGCCCCGATTGTATTCATAGCTACTGCTAAAGTCTCATGAGCTTCTTGTGAAATAGACCCCATAGACATAGCTGCTGTTGAGAATCTTTTAAAAATTTCTGATAAAGGCTCAACTTCATCAACTGAAATTGCAGCTCTATCACTTTTAAGCTCATAAAAATCTCTAATAAATTTCTTATCTCTTTCATCAACTAGCTCTTTTAATTTATCAAAGTCCTCTTTTTTACCAGAGAGTCCAGCATCTTGAATTGCTGCAATCGTTTGCTTAGAAAAATCATGGAACTCTTCGCCTTTTCTATACTTATAGTATCCACCTCTGTATAATACTTTATCTTTACCTTCAAACTTATCGGTAAAGGCACGTTTATGATTAGAATTTAATCTCTCGTCAATATCTTTATAACCTAGCCCAGCAAGCAATGAAACACTTCCATTAAAACAATCATTTACAACTTCTTCACTTAAACCAATGACATCAAAAAGACGAGAATTTTTGTATGAAGAAATAGTTGCAATTCCCATTTTAGACATAATTTTTGAAAGACCTGCACCCATCGCACGTCTAAATCTTCTTAAATTATGAGACATATCCTCTTCATATTCTGTACCTTCTGCAATTTGCTCAACTGTATAGTATAAAAGATAAGGAAAAATTGCCACTGCACCATATGCTATCATACAAGCGGCTGAATGTGGATCGTAAACTTCTCCGGTAGCGGCTACAATACTTACAAGGTGTCTTAGCTTTGCATCTAGTAATCTTTGACTCACACAACCAATTAACATTAGCATTGGAATTACTTTATTGTTTGCATCTAACTCTCTATCATCTAAAATAATAGTTCTTACGCCATTATCTCTTACATCCACTATAATCTTTTGGATTAAAGCATCTAAAGAACCCTTAAGATCATTAACATATGTTGTTGCATATTTACCAACCTTATACGCTGGATCATATTTTGAAGATGTTGTATCACCAAACTCTTGTAAAATTAAGAATTTTTCTTTTGACATAATAGGAAGTACTGTTTTAAGTCTCTTCGCATGTTCTGCATCATCTGCAAGAATATTTCTTTTTTCTCCAAAACCAGTATTTAAACTCATTACAATTTTTTCTCTAATTGGGTCGATTGGTGGATTTGTTACTTGTGCAAATTTTTGCTTGAAAAAGTCTGTAAAGTTTCTTTGTTCAGTTGAAAAAGCTGCAATCGGTGTATCATCACCCATTGCACCCGTTGTCTCTTTACCCTCTTTTAACATTGGTCCGATTACTTGTTTATTTAACTCTTGAGTGTAGTTGAAGTATCGCTGTTTTGCTTCCATTTCACTCTCTTTAAACTCACATTCTTCAAAATCAGCTGTAATAGCATGCTCTTGAAGGTAAGACATATTTTCAGATAGCCATTTATCATAATTATGCATAGATTTAAGGTGATCGTTAATATCTTCATTTTTAAGTACTTTTCCATACTTCAGGTCGATTCCGATCATTTCTCCAGACTGGAGGCGTCCTCGCTCAACAATCTCCTCTTCAGGTAACTCTAGTACACCATATTCTGAGGAGATGAGTATTCTATTATCAGTTGTAAGAATATATTTAGATGGTCTTAATCCATTTCTATCAATCACACACCCTATAAATCTTCCATCTGTCATACTTACGGCAGCTGGTCCATCCCACGGCTCAAAACAAGCACTTGCATACTCATAAAATGCTCTAAGCTTTGAATCCATTGCATGGTCATTATGCCAAGGTGCAGGAATGAGAGAACGTGCTGCTTTAAAGAAGTCCACTCCATTTACTTGTAAAAACTCCATAAAGTTATCTAAACTAGCAGAATCACTCATACCATCTTGAATAACATCCATCAGTTTTGTCATCTCTTCATCTGTAAATATTGCAGACTTAACGGCAGCCATTTTCATTTTTACATTAAATCGATTTGCTGTAACAGAGTTAATCTCACCATTGTGTGCAATAGTTCGAAATGGTTGTGCAAGTTTCCATTGTGGCAGAGTATTTGTAGAGAATCTTTGATGAAAGAGACAAAAAGATATTTTAAAATCCTCTGATGCCAAATCTGTATAAAACTCTTTGATATGTGTTGGCATAACAAGACCTTTATATGATACTACAGTTCTTGAAAATGATGGGATGTAAAATGTAGTATCATCTTTAAGCTTCGCTTCTATCTCTTTTCTTGAAAGATATACAAGTGCATCTAATCTTTCAGTTGCAACAGGAGAGTTTGGCACAACAAAAAGCTGTTTAATACTTGGAAGTGACTCTAATGCTTGAGAACCTAGTGCTTTAGTGTTGATAGGCACATCTCTTGTGTACACAACTTTAAGATCATTATTTTTACATACAGACTCTATAATATCAAAATCACTTTCATTATTTGAAAACACCATCGCAACAGCATACTCTTGGGGAATATCAATACCATTTTGTGAAAGCTCTTTTTCAAAAAATGATTTTGGGATGGAAAGCAGTAGACCTGATCCATCTCCTGTAATACCATCTGCCGCGATTGCACCTCTGTGCATCATTCTTGATAATGAAGTTATTGCATCTTCTAAGTTCTTATGTGTAGCTCTATTGTCTATTGAAGCTAGAAGTCCAAATCCACAGTTGTCTTTAAAAGAAGTTAATAAATCTAAATTGCATGCCATTTTAATCCTTCGTAATTATGAGAGGTAATTATTTTATATTTTTTGTGAATATTATAAGTATGGAAGGGTATCTAAAGAAGCATTAAAATAAGGTTAACTTGGTATAATTTTGGCATGCAAGGTTTTATCATAAATATTAACAAAGTTAAAGATGAGGACTTAATAGTAAGCATTTTATCTAAAAATAAGCTAGAAACCCTTTACCGGTTCTACGGTGCACGTCATGGAACTATCAATATCGGTTTTAAGATAGACTATGAGATAGAGCCATCTGCCAAGAGTACCATTAGACGACTTAAAGATGTTTTGCATGTCGGTTACCCTTGGATAAATGACTATAAACTACTGCGTTTGTGGCAAGATTTCAGTGGGCTTTTTTATAAACACCTCAAGGATGCAGAAAATTTAGGCTCTTTTTACT
>DQSP01000103.1 GCA_015663215.1 Sulfurimonas sp. | reverse complement strand
CTGAGTATAAAGTTCTTTCAACACTTAGGGTAGGTACTACACTGAGTAAAAATATGGACACATTAGAGAGTACACAGTTACTACTAGGTGGAAAAAAAGATATGCTGAACTTTCGTCTCTCTTGGAATATTTTAAACAGTACGACTATTGGTTTACATAGAGAGTATAATAATTATGCATCACAAGATAATATAAATTTAGGAACTGGTATCTATGATAGAATAACGATCTCTAAGCAGATTCGTAATGGATACCCTGATCTTAGCTTAGGAATGTTTTATGATACGGGTACTTACTATGAAACAGAGGGTGCCAGAGGTGTTATAGATGAGATACAGGCTGAGAATTTTGCAGTGCTACCAAATAATTTTTATAATATAGGCTTTAATATATCGTATGGAGTGGCAAATAGAAATTTATATACACGTGTATGGAGACCGTATTTTGAGTTTTCTCCTTATTATAATAATGATTTAGATACATATACTTATACTTTTAATGCTGGCTATGGTGGAAAAATATGGCATCAGGATCATTTAGTTTTTGGTATGTCTTATGCAGATTCTGTTAATGGAATTGGCGGAAGTATTTTAGAACTGTTTCTTAACTACCAATTTATGTACTATCACCCTTAAAAGAGAGAAAATATGAAACTTTTATTATTACTTTTTTTATTATTTACACCTCTAAGTATGTTATTTGCTTCTTTAAGTTCGAAAAGTGCCATAGTTTATTATGGTAAAGATATATCTTACTCAATGGTCGGTATCCATGATTACATCATTGTGCAACCTCATTTGACAAATACTTATACACATGGGTTTTCACTTTATAAAGATCAAATGTATGCTTATGTTAGTATTGGGGAACTTGATAGAACTCTTGATATTTCTAAAGATATCAAAAAAGAGTGGATAGTTGCAGAAAACAGAGCATGGAAAAGTGATGTACTTGATTTGAAAAATAAAGAGTATCAAGAGTTTATGTTTGAGAAATTAATAGAACCAGCTCATAAAAAAGGTTTTAAAAACTTCTTTCTTGATACCTTAGATTCTTATGAACTTTATTCTAAAACGAAGGAACAAAGACTCGCTAATCAGGAAGCTTTAGTGAGTTTTATAAAAGAGTTTCATATTCGTTATCCAAATGCAAAACTAATAATAAACCGTGGCTTTAATATTATTGACAAGGTACACGAACTAGTCCAAGCAGTTCTGTTTGAGTCCTATTATCACGGACTCAATGGTGAAAACTTAGTATATAAACCAGTATCAAATAAAGATAGAGAGTGGCTAGATATACATATTAAAAAAATTAAAGATTATGGTTTAGATGTCATTTGTCTTGATTATTTAGACTTAAAAAATGCCAATGAGGGCTTAGAACTAGCAGATAAAATACTAGACAGAGGTATGATACCATATGTCTCAACAAGAGATTTAAAGCATTATGGTATCTCCTCTAAAAATGCCATCAAACGCGAGATATTTACACTAGTGAATGAATCTACACTTGATGTAATGGAGCAGGGAGCTACTGTAAATACAGGTGCTGTTTTTGAGTACTTAGGTTATATGCAGAAGTTTCATGATGTGAACAAAGGTCTTCCTGATGTGGAGAGTATGTTACATTATGCGGGTGTTGTAATATGGTTGCAAAGTAACTATAAACATCCAAAGAAACTAATGACATGGATAGTAAAACTGAAAAAAAAAGGAATAAAAGTAGCCTTTGCAAATACTTTTGGCTTTACTCTAAGTAAAGAGATACTGAGTGAACTAGGTATAGAAGTAACTACAAAAGCAGTACTGAAAAAATCTATAAAGTATAGTGACCCAATGATGTCCTATGAGATAGACCCTCCTATGTCACTCTCAAGCCTTGGTGTAAAATCTGAGCATGAAAAAGCACTACTCCAATACGAACTTGTAGATGGTTCTATATCTACTACTGCCGCTATCACATCATGGGGTGGATATGCCCTTGGAGATGCCTTTATTAGTACCATTGGTAAAGATAATATTTGGGTGATCAACCCATTTGAGTTTTTTATCCAAGCACTACGACTCAAAAAACTTGTTGTACCAGACACTACAACTCATAATGCTAAGAGAATATTTTTTACTCATATTGATGGAGATGGAATTATGAATAGAGTTGAGGGTGACTTTGGTGAATACTCAGGGGATGTTATACTCAACAAGATTTTAAAAGTTTATGATGTACCTCACTCAGTTTCACTCATAGGAGCAGAGGTCTCACCAAAAGGTCTGTATCCAAAACTCTCTCCTACTCTGATGGGTATAGCGAAAGAGATGTATGCACTAGAAAATGTAGAACCTGCAACACATACTTTTACACATCCATTTTACTGGGGAATGATAAAAAATAATAATCTTGATAAGAGCTATAGACTAAAACCTAAAGACTATAACTTTTCTATAGAGAGTGAGCTGAGTGGAAGTTTAGAGTTCTTAAACAATGAGCTAAACCCAAAAAGAGAAGCCAAAACAGTCTTCTGGACAGGAGATTGTATACCACGAACAAATGTACTTGCATATATTTATGCACATGGCATTTTAAACATCAATGGGGGTGATACTACAATAACAAAAGTAACACCATGGCTTTCGGCTATCTCGCCTATGGGTTTACAACGTGATGAATATATACAGGTCTTTACAGGGGCACAAAATGAAAATGTCTTTACAAATGACTGGTTAGGCCCATTTTGGGGTTTTAAACTCGTTACACAAACTTTTGAGCTCACAGGTTTCCCACATAGATATAAACCCATAGACATTTACTATCATCTTTATTCAGGTTCTAAGCAGGCTTCTGTAAAAGCATTAGAGTATGTTTTTAACTGGGCACTCTCTCAAGACATAACACCACTCTTTACCTCAGAGTATATTCCCAAGGTAATGGACTATTATAATATTTCAATTGCAAATGAGGGTAATAAATGGCTCTTTAGCGGGATGGATTCACTTAAAACATTGCGTATCGAGCAGTCAGATTCGGAGGTGAATTTACAAACCTCAAAATCTGTGTTAGGATTTAAAAAAGAAGAAAAAAGAACCTATGTGAGTTTAGATAAAGGCAGTAGACACATAGTAGGTCTTTCAAAAAATAACTCACAGAGTGCATATCTTGTATCTGCAAATGCTTACAAAGTCACATCGCTAAAGTCTAAAAATATAGATACTTTACATTTTGACTCTTATGTTGATTTGAGTGTAGAATTGTATATACCTGAGGCTTGTATTTTAGAATCTGTACCTACATTTTCTAAAAGTGAAGAGAGAGGAAATATCTTATTTTTAGAGTATGCTGATATAAAAAATGCAGAGATAACTGTAGTCTGTCCTTAGTTATCTATTTTATTATACCCATTAGGATTATTTGATTGCCATCTCCAGCTATCTTCACACATCTCATTTAGCTCTTTCTTTGCACTCCAGTCTAGGACTTCTTTAGCATAAGATGGGTCTGCAAAACATGCAGCTATATCTCCAGCTCGTCTTGGTGCTATTTTGTAAGGAACAGCTTTACCAGAAGCTCTTTCAAACGCAGCAACCATCTCTAAAACAGAGTAACCATTTCCCGTACCTAGGTTTACGGTGAGTACATCTTTTAGGGCATCAATCTTTTGAAGTGAATTTACATGGCCTTGAGCTAAATCAACTACATGTATATAGTCACGAACCCCAGTACCATCAACAGTATCATAGTCATCTCCAAAAACACTCAAAAATTCGCGTTTACCAACAGCAGTCTGTGCTATAAAAGGCATAAGGTTATTTGGTTTGCCATTTGGATCTTCGCCTATCGTTCCACTTTTGTGTGCTCCGACTGGATTAAAGTAGCGCAGAAGTACTATTTTAAATTCATTGTCAGCCTTGTAAACATCTCTAAGTATCTCTTCAATAAAGAGTTTTGTTCTACCGTAAGGGTTTGTGGCAGAGAGTGGAAAATCTTCTTTTATAGGAGT
>DQSP01000078.1 GCA_015663215.1 Sulfurimonas sp. | reverse complement strand
ATAAAGTGTGTTTTTATTGCTTTATGTAGCGATAATTGAACATAGTGTTCGTTTATTTGTCTAAAATCTTAATAAAAACACACTTTGTTCCTTAAGAAAAGGAGAAAACATTATGCATATTAAGAAAAAACTACTCGATATTGTTCGTGACAAGATTCGCTTTAAGCATTATAGTATTTCTACTGAAAAAACATATATACACTGGATAAAGCACTATATATTTTTTCATAATAAGAAACATCCTATAGAAATGGCAAAAAATGAAATAGAAGAATATCTTACTTTTTTAGCGACTAAAAAGCAGGTCAGTCCCTCAACTCAGAACCAAGCATTTAATGCGATACTATTTTTGTATAAAGAAGTTTTAGGAATAGATATTACAGAGTGGAATGTGCAAGCACTAAGAGCACAGGAACGCAAGCATATACCGGTAGTATTAACAACGCAAGAAGTACAAAAGGTATTACAAAATATAACGGGCATATATAAGCTAGTAGTGACTTTAATGTATGGATGTGGGCTTAGGATGAGTGAAGTGCTTAATATTAGGATTAAGGATATTGATTTTGGATTTAATAAACTATATATTTGGGATTCTAAATCTTTAAAAGATAGAACTGTACCTCTACCCATGAAACTAAAAGATGAACTTCTAGTTCAAGTAAAGAAAATACAAGAGATGCACCAAAAAGATCTAAGTGATGGCTTTGGAACGGTCTATCTGCCATTTGCTTATGAAAAGAAATATCCAAAAGTAAAATCTGAAACTAAATGGCAATACCTCTTTCCTATGAATAATATATCAAAAGACCCAAGAAGTAATGTGAAACGACGACATCATATACATCCTCAAACACTAGGACGAAACATAAAAGTGGCTGCACAAAAAGCAAACCTAAACAAACGAGTAACCTCACATATATTTAGACACTCTTATGCAACTCACTTACTTCAAGCAGGAATAGACTTAAGGTCAATACAAGAGCTATTAGGGCATAAGTCTGTTGAAACAACTATGATTTATACACACGTTGTCTCAGAGATGAACAAAGCTAAACTCATAAGTCCACTAGACTTCTAAAAGGAAACAAAATGATAGAGAGATTTTACCTCAAAGATTACCTCAGTTTTAAAGAGGCAGAACTCAACTTAGATACAGGTCTTATCGTGTTTACTGGTCCTAGTGGTAGTGGAAAGTCTATACTTATGGAGTCAATACTTTCATCTCTAGGTGCTGCTACTTGTGATGCGGCTCTTTGTGAGTCTAGTGTTACTTGGGATATTAACGCAGAAGACTCAGGTATAGAAAATGATGAGATAAATGTTTTTAAACACATCAAAAAAGGAAACTCTCGTTACTTTGTAAACAACCAAAGCCTTTCACGTAAGGCTATAGGAAGTGTTGCTTCGGGTTATCTTCGTCATTTGAGTTTAAAAGACTTTAGTGATTTTGAAAATGAAAATTTACTTGATATTTTAGATGACCGTATAGCTTCTAAATCTAAAAAGATTGTGACCCTTAAAGAAAAGTATAAAAAGAGTTATCTTGAGTACTTAGATGTAAAAAAAGAGTTAGCAAAGATAGAGGAAGAAGAGAGAAAGATCGTAGAGCTAAAAGAGTTCGCTGCGTTTGAGATAAAAAAGATAGAAGATATAAACCCTAGTGAAGGTGAAGATGAAGAACTTCTTGTCATAAAAAAGGAACTCTCTCGTAAAGAAAAAGTTTTAGAGTCACTTGAGTCTGCACAAGATATATTTTCTCATGAGCACCTTGCTGCTTCTGCCTTAGACTCTATTGGTGTTGATAGTTCTTTTTTTGATGATGCTATGAACGAGCTTCGAGCACACTTTGATTTGGCTACTGAAAAGTTTTCTGCTCTTGATGAAGTGGATATAGAAGAGGTTTTAAACCGTATAGAAGAGATAAGTGGACTCAAACGCAGGTATGGAAGTGTAGCAGAAGCTATTAGCTATAAAGAGCAAAAAAAACTAGAACTCACAAAGTATGAGAACATTGAGATAGCGAAGAGTGACTTGACTGATAGATACAACATTTTAAATGAACTTGTTGAGAGTTTAGGAGCACAGCTTAGTGACCTTAGAGAAAAAGAGCTATCACACTTCACTAAAGCACTCAATGCCTACCTAAAAGATCTCTATCTCCGCGAGGCTTCTATTAGTCTACAAAAAGAGGAGTATTCACTTTCTGGATGCGACTTACTAAGTGTAAAACTAAACGACACAGCTTTAGCAAAGATAAGTACGGGGGAGTTTAACCGTCTGCGTTTAGCCATACTTGCCCTTAAGTCTGAGTTTATGAGTAAGAATGGTGGTGTTTTAATGCTTGATGAGATAGATGCAAACCTAAGTGGGGAAGAGTCTATGTCTGTGGCAAAAGTCCTTCGTAAACTCTCTGCTCATTTTCAGATATTTGTCATATCGCATCAGCCACAACTTACTTCCATGGGAAACCAGCACTTTTTAGTCTATAAAGATGGTACTATTTCAAAAACAAAAGAGTTAGACTTTGATGAGAGAGTAGATGAGATAGCCCGAATTATTAGCGGTGAAAATATCTCAAACGAAGCCAAAAAGTTTGCTCGTGAGTTACTAGAGGCACATAAATGATAATAGATACACATATACACTTAGATGACAATCGTTACGATGAAGACTTACAAGAGGTACTTGAGAGAGCAAGAGAGGGTGGGGTAGAGCGTTTTATCATTCCTGGTGCTGATACTACTACTCTTGATAAGGCTGTAAGTATTGCCGAGGCACATAATGATGTTTATTTTTCTGTGGGTGTGCATCCTTATGATAAAGCTGGGTTTAATGCTCTTGACTTTGACAAGTATGTAGGACATGAAAAGTGTGTTGCCATAGGAGAATGTGGACTTGACTACTTTAGGCTTGAAGGAAGTGAAGAGGAGATACTCGCGGAAAAAACAGAACAAAAAAGAGTTTTTCGTGCACAGATAGAAGTCGCTAAAAAATACAAAAAACCACTT
>DQSP01000052.1 GCA_015663215.1 Sulfurimonas sp. | reverse complement strand
TTCTGGTGTCACAACATTACCATAGAGTAAAGCTGAACCTTCTGGTGCTAGTTCAACCCCCATAGCTGGTGCGGACGTTGGCATATAGCCTACGGGGCCTACTTCTACTATTTTCGACATATTTACTCCTTATATTTAATGAAAAAGTTCTGTTTTATACACCCAAGAGTGCACAAAGCAGTTTAAATTCAGTATTTAGTCATAAAAATTACAATTAAATACAAAGTTCCTCAAAAGAGTATAGCATCAGCTACTTCCTTGAAAATCTTGAATTTGTGCCTTATTGTAGCGAAATAAACTTTAAGTAGTTTAAAATATATACTTAAAAATTTGTTAGGGTAGTAAGTTTACTTATTAATTGAAAAGTGTTTCGTTTGGTAATGTATTTGAAGTTGGTTCTAAATATTAAGGAGGTGGAAAATAATATTTAGAACTTTTAATTGGATTTAGTGTGTATAAAAGTTACACTTTGTATGTGTTTAAAACTAAAAACTAATTTTAGTTTCCACCTGCATCTTTTGGAGGCTTTTCACCAGCATCAAAACCTATTACAACACTACTGTTTCTAACAAGTTCATTTGCTGTTTCAACATCATCATCGTCATCATAAGTTGGTCTTACAGTACTACGAATTATAACCTTATCATTGTAGTCAACTGCTTGAAAATAATGCGTCATACAAAAGTTTTGATTCATAAGGCATTCTATAACACGTGCTTTATTAATCATGTCCTCTCTTGTTTCAAACTCCATGTTGTTTTTAATGTCACTTTTTTTAAAGCAAGCACACTCTTTTTCTATTTCTATTGTATACATTGTATTTCCTTGTGTTATATTAAAATTCTTTGATGACTTTAAAGTCACCATACTCATAAGAGTAAACTTTTTTAGCTTTTTTATCAATAATAATTGGGCGTATCCACTCGTTGAGTATAAACTCTTTTGCTACTGAGTTTTCTACAGCTTTACCAACTGTCTCTAAAGGGGCTTCCATATATGTAAGAAGTCTTATAGGCTCATGGTAGGCTTCGCCTTCAAGAAGAACTGACTGTGTAGGAAGACCTATTTTGAGATCACTATAGTTACCATTAAATACACCAATTTTTGAGACGACATTATGATAGACTTTAGATCCAGCACCATAAGTAACATTATCTACAGTAGCAAAATAGTGCTCTAGGTTAATCCATTCACCTACAACGAGTGGCCCGTTGAAAATTCGTGTAAGTATATCAGAATTTTCATTATCTAGTTTATGGTCATATGAGTGTAAAAAAAGTCTATTTCCAAATGACATATGTTTAATGGACTCTCTGGGACCTGCAAATACACCCATATTTCCAGCTAGTCCCCACTCTGGTCTAGTCTCAGACCAGTCCATAGATTTAATCATAATGTCATTTTCATTATTAGTATATGGTAGTTGTTCAATTCTCTCACAACGTGCAATAGAAGAGGCTTTTTTAAACTCTTTTTTAACTATATCAAATCTCTGTTTTTCTTTATAATTTAAAATATCTGTGTCAAAAAACTCTATCTCATCTGTTGATGTTATGTGAAGTGTTGGTATAAATTTTACATCATCGGGGATTATGATACCTTTTTTCGCTATTGCCTCTCTTACATCTTGTGAGTTTCCTATCATACAGAGTGCTCTGTTGTTAGGCAGACTACTACTACCTCCACATGCTCCACAGTCAAGTGCAGATTCAAAAGGGTTGTTGTCAGAAACACTCATATGTCCAGATAAAATCACAAACTCAGGAAAATTATCTACTTGACCTATCATAGTTAAATAGTTGTACAAATACTGTACTTTTTCTTCTAATGTAAATCCAACTTTTGCTAGTTTTAGTTTTTGAAATTCATAATCATCTACAGATACATTATAGTTTTCTTTTAGTTTATTTATTAGTGTTGCAGGTACTTCTACACAAAGATCTTTATCTAAGATAAGATGATCTCTTATAGATTGAATTTCCTCAATTGAGTATTTGTTAGCACCGTTATTTACAAGTGCCTCACTAATAATATGAATATGTAGTTTATTTACATACATCTCTATCTCTTCATTGGAGAGTTTATCCATAGTATAAGTTGTTTTAGGTTTTTTAGCTTTAAAGTTAGAAAAGAACTTATTTGTCTTTTGTGGTAAAAATGTTTTTCCAAAAAGATTTATACCAAATATCCAACCGATTGCTTCAACCATTATATAAGGAGTGTAAGGATTGTTCTTTAAATCACTAATTACTTTTTTAGTAGTTTTATTAATTGTCTTATTAGCTTTATACTCATCATCTGACTCTACTGCTAATTCAAAAATGATATTTCCAGGTTTTACAACTGCAGGACAGAGTATTTGTTCATGTGCTTTGTCGAACTCTACAAAAGCGATAGGAAAGCCTAAAAAGCCTCCAGCACCATATGTAGTGTAGTTTCCACTCTTTTCAATAGCTCGCCTCATTGTCTCCGATCTTACATCTAGACACAGGGTAGCAGATGCAAGTGCTCTTTCTTGTTTAGGTGTCTCTTCTAAGTCCATTTCATTGATAAAAGATTGGATATAGGTGTCTTCAAGCGACTTCATCCAAATATATCCCTCTTCTTCTCGTAATGTTTCCATTATTTTTGCAAGTTTTACAAGAGGTATTTCTGTGTTTTTA